>CBFGOS010000072.1:0-8882 GCA_965650425.1 uncultured Lysobacter sp.
TGGCACGGCGCGCGCGGCCCACGCGCCCCGCTCGCGTGCGGGAACTCGTCAGGGTCCCGGATCGCGGTCCGGATGGCGCGCCGACGCCTCGCTCTCGCGGATCTTGCGTCGCAGGAACAAGTGGATCGCGACGGTCAGCGCGATCGACGCCACCGTCACCCCGATCGCCAGCCAGCCCATGGGGGTGGTCAGCAACTGGGTAAGCAGCGGCGGCATGTCACAACACCACGATGTCGAACGCGCGGTCGTGGTCCGCATGCAACGCCCAAAGCTCGGCCAGCGTGCGGCCGTCGCCCGGCACGCGCACGTCGGGCGCGATATCGGCCAGCGGCTTGAGCACGAACGCGTGTTTCAACTCCGGACGCGGGATGCGCAGGTTGCCCTCGCCTTCGCACACGCGCTCGTCGAACAGCACGATGTCGATGTCCAGCGTGCGATCACCGAAGCGCGGACCACTGCGGTCGCGGCCATGCGCATCTTCCAGCGCGTGCAGCCAGTCATTGAGCGCCTGCGGCTCCAGGTCGGTCTCGATCATCGCCGCCGAGTTGAGGAAGTCATCCCCGGTGAAGCCCACGGCCGCGGTGCGGTACACCGGCGAATGCAGCACCGCACCGAAACGCGCCTGCAACGCCGCCAAACCGCTGCGCAGGTTGCCTTCGGCGTCGCGGTTGCTGCCCAGGCTGAGGTAGGCCTTGTGCATCACAGCAGCCCGCTGATGCCTTCGGGCGTGCGTCCGGCACGGCGTTCGATCATTACGCCCACCGCGCGCGCGCCGCGCACCGCACCGGGCTTGCTCAGCTTGAGCCGCACCTGGCTGACGCCGAATTCGTCGAGGATGATCGCGGCCACGCGCTCGGCCAAGGTCTCCACCAGGCCAAAGCCCGACTGCGACACATACTCCACGACGCGCTTGCTGACATCCTTGTAGTTCAGCGTGTCCTCGATCGCGTCGCTGGCCGCCGGCACGCGGTTGTCGAAGGCCATCTCGATGTCGAACACCAGCGTCTGCCGGATCCGGCGCTCCCAGTCGTAGATGCCGATCAGCGCATCGACCTCGAGCGCTTCGATGAAGACCTTGTCCACGTCGTATCCCTGGCCGCACCACGCGTGCGTTTCAGCACCATTTTGTCATGCCCGCGCGGAGAAGCGCGCTCGCCCGTCTGCCAGCAAGCACGCCACTTTCAACGCCACTCCGGCAGCCTGCCGCTCCCCGGCTCCCAGGCTCGGTGACGCACGCCACGTCGTGCAAGGCCAGCACCCAGCTCCGTCCCCGTAGGGTGGCTTACACCGCCTCCAGCGTCGCCATGTCCCAACGCGGCGTCACCCGCACCGATTCGTCCACGTGCTGGCCAGCCTGCAGGCGCAGCGCGCCGGCATAGGCGATCATCGCGCCGTTGTCGGTGCAGAACGCCGGTCGCGGGAAACTGACGCGCCCACCACGCCGCACCGCCATCTCCTGCAACTTGGCGCGCAGGCGCTTGTTCGCGCCCACGCCGCCCGCCACCACCAGCGTGTCGCAACCGGCTTCGTCCAGCGCGCGCTGGCACTTGATCGCCAGCGTGTCGACCACCGCGTCCTCGAAGCCACGGGCAATGTCGGCGCGCGTGGCCTCGGACTGGTCGCTGCCCTGCCACGCCAGCAGCACCTGGATCTTGAGCCCGCTGAAGCTGCAATCCAGCCCTGGCCGATCGGTCATCGGGCGCGCGAACTTGAACGCGCCCGGCCGCCCCTGTTCGGCCAGCGCCGCCAGTTGCGGCCCACCCGGATACGGCAGGCCCATCAGCTTGGCGGTCTTGTCGAAGGCCTCGCCGGCGGCATCGTCCAGCGTCTCGCCGAGCAGGCGGTAGCGGCCAATGGCCTCGACGTGGATCAGCTGGGTATGGCCACCGGAGACCAGCAGCGCCACGAACGGCGGCTCGGGCCGGCCCAGCGGGTCGTCCTCCATCAGGGGGGCCAGCAGGTGGCCTTCCATGTGGTGCACGGCCACGGCGGGCAGGTCCAGTGCCCATGCCACGGCCCGCGCCACGCCGGCGCCCACCAGCAGAGCGCCAACCAGGCCGGGGCCCGCGGTGTAGGCCACCCCGTCCAGATCGTCCATGCCCATGCCGGCCTCGGCCAGGGTCTGGCGGATCAGCGGCAGCAGCTTGCGCACGTGGTCGCGGCTGGCCAGCTCGGGCACCACGCCGCCGTATTCGGCGTGCAGGGCGATCTGGCTGTACAGGGCGTGGGCGCGCAGGCCGGTGTCCGTGTCGTACACGGCCACGCCGGTCTCGTCGCAGCTGGTTTCGATGCCGAGGACTTTCATCTTGAAAATATGGGGGCGATTCTTTGGAAAGCGTAGCGCTTTTGCGCAAGACCAGATGCCCAGATGCAATGAACCGCCGAGGTCTGCGTCCTCATGGGGTGTGGCGGAGAGCGGCCCATGGATGGCCCGCGCCCCCGACTAGGGGCAGGATGCCCCTGCGGAGGGGCGGAGCCACACCCCATGAGGGCGCAGACCCCTCCCGGAGCCAACAGCCCCCCGGACTTGCACTCCCCACCAGAGCACGATTAAAATGCGCGGCTCACCCGGTCCTCCCGGGATCGGTCCCTGAATAGAGATTACGTATGCCCAGCGTCAAAGTCCGCGAAAACGAGCCTTTCGAGTTTGCCCTGCGTCGCTTCAAGCGCACCTGCGAGAAGGCCGGCGTCCTCGCCGAGACCCGCAAGCGCGAGTTCTACGAGAAGCCGACCCAGGAACGCAAGCGCAAGGCCGCCGCTGCGGTGAAGCGCCAGTCGCGTCGCGCCTCGCGCGATGTGACCAAGCGTCAGCGCCTGTACTGAGTACAGCGGGTTCTTCCCCTGTGGCCGGCCTCCGGGCGGGTCACGGTGGAAGCCGAAAGCCGGCCGCGCACATGCGCCGCCGGCTTTTTGTGTTTTTCGGCGCGGCGCGGGCAACGACCTGCGCACATCGGCCCCGCGCGCGGTCGTCCTGGTTCGTCGGATGGCCCCAACGCAGCCCCTCACCCATTGGAGTGACCCCATGAGCCTCAAGCAACGCCTGACCGACGACATGAAGGCCGCCATGAAGGGCGGCGACAAGGAGACGCTGGGCGTCATCCGCCTGATCAACGCGGCTATCAAGCAGCGCGAAGTCGACGAGCGCATCGAACTGGACGACGCCGCGGTCATCGCCGTGCTCGAGAAGATGGTCAAGCAGCGCAAGGACTCGGTCAGCCAGTACGAGGGCGCCGGCCGCGAGGACTTGGCCGCCATCGAGCGTGCCGAGCTGGTCATCATCGATCGCTACCTGCCGGCCAAGATGGGTGAGGCCGAGATCGCCGCGGCCGTCGATGCCGCCATCGCGGAAACCGGCGCCACCGGCGCGGCCGACATGGGCAAGCTGATGGGCGTGCTCAAGCCGCGCCTGGCCGGCCAGGCTGACATGGGTTTGGTGTCGAAACTGGTGAAGCAGAAGCTGGGCTGATCCACACCGCTTCGCTCGCCCCCCGACGCCGCCTGCGGGCGGCGTCTCCATTTCTTCGGCAGATACGTTGCACGCCGCCGCATTCGCCATCCGGCCAGCAGTCGCGTGGCATCATCACTCCTCGCTCCACGGAAACGAACGCGCCCTCGATGGCCCGCATTCCCGACGCCTTCATCGACGACCTGCTCGCCCGATCCGACCTGGTCGAGATCATCGGCGCGCGCGTGCCGTTGAAGAAACAGGGCCGCGAGTACAGCGCACGCTGCCCGTTCCACGACGAGCGCTCCCCCTCGTTCACCGTTTCGCCGACCAAGCAGTTCTACCACTGCTTCGGCTGCGGTGCGCATGGCACCGCGATCAGCTTCCTGATGAACTACGACCGCCTCGAGTTCCTCGACGCGGTGGAGGAACTCGCCAAGCGCGCGGGCATGGAGGTGCCACGCGACACGCAGCAGCGCAGCACCCATCCGGACGGGCAGGACCTGTATGCGGCGCTCGACGCTTCGGCGAAGTTCTTCCAGAAGCAACTGGCCGGCAGCGCCAAGGCGCAGGCCTACCTCGACGGCCGCGGCGTCGACACCGCCACGCGCGAACGATTCGGCATCGGCTACGCGCCCGAGGGCTTCAACGCGCTGCGCGATGCGCTGGGCAACGACGAACGTCGCCTGAAGCTGCTCGAGCGCGCCGGCATGATGTCGCGCAACGACACCGGCCGGGTGTACGACAAATTCCGCGATCGGGTGATGTTCCCGATCCACGACCGCCGTGGGCGCACGATCGCGTTTGGCGGCCGCGTGCTGCAGAAGGATGACGGCCCCAAGTACCTGAACTCGCCCGAGACCGAACTGTTCCACAAGGGCCGCGAGCTGTACGGCCTGTGGCAGGTACGCCAGGCGAACAACAAGATCCCGCGGCTGATCGTGGTCGAGGGCTACATGGACGTGGTCGCGCTGTTCCAGCACGGGGTGGACACCGCGGTGGCCACGCTCGGCACCGCGACCACGCCCGACCACGCAGAACTCCTGTTCCGCAACGCGCCCGATGTGTACTTCTGCTTCGACGGCGACCGCGCCGGCCGCGGCGCCGCGTGGAAAGCGGTCGAGTCCGTGCTGCCGCGCATGAAGGACGGCCGCCAGGCGTTCTTCCTGTTCCTGCCGGAAGGCGAAGATCCGGATTCGCTGGTGCGGAAGGAAGGCCACGCCGGCTTCGACGCGCGCCTGCAACAAGCCACGCCGCTGTCGCAGTTCTTCTTCGACTCGCTCGCCGCCGACGTCAACCTGTCCACACTGGAAGGCAAGGGCCGCCTCGCCGAGCGCGCCAAGCCCTACCTGTTGCAGATTCCCGACGGTGCCTTCGGCGACCTGATGAAGCAGCGCCTGACCGAGCTCACCGGCGTTGGCGCGCGCGCCAGTTCGCCGGAGACGCATGTGCCGGCGCAACGCGCCCGCGGCGGCGTGGCGCCGTCGGCCGGCAAGCGCAGCATCGTGCGCAGCGTGATCGCACTGCTGCTGCAACACCCCGCATTGGGCGTGGAGCTGCAGCCGCCTTACCGCTTCGCCTCCCTCCGCCAGCCGGGCGTGTCCCTGCTGGTCGAGTTGCTGCAACTGGTCGACCAGCGACCCGACATCAACACCGGCATGCTGCTCGCCCATTTCGAAGGCCGCGACGAGCACGCGGCCCTGCAGAAGCTTGCGTTGATCGAAGTGCCCGGCGATGAAGCCAGCTGGCTGCGCGAGTTCCTCGACGCAATCGACCAGCTCGAACGCCAGACCCTGCGGCAGCGCGTGGATGAGCTGCTGGCGCGTGTCAGCAGCGGTGGCCTCTCGGCCCTGTCCGCGGCGGAAAAGGCCGAACTGCGCGACCTTCAGGGCGCAGTGCGCAAAGGCGGCTGATCCCACTCCGCGCTAAGCTCAGGACTTCGACACCCACTGTCCGGAGCCCCTGATGCGCCTGCGCCGCCTCGCCCCGATCGCCACCCTTGCCCTGGCCTGTACCCAGGCCTTCGCGGCCACGCCCGCGGTGCAACGCGAGGAAGTCGGCACCCGCATCAGCGAGAACATCCCGGCCATTCCCCCCGCCCTGGTTGAACAGCTCAACCGCTACCAGAACACGCGCGGCGCGGGCCTGGCGGGCTGGACCAAGGACGGCTGCCTGCTGATCAGCACCCGCTTCGCCGAGACCGCCCAGGCGCACCGCGTCTGCCAGCCGATGGGCATGCGTGAGCAGCTCACCTTCTATCCCGAGCCTGTGGCGGGCGTCGTGCCCGCACCACCGCGCGCCTGGCGCGACGGTTTCGTGTTCGCCAAGGACCGCGGCGGCGACGAGTTCAGCCAGTTGTACTGGTTCGACTACGCCACGCGCTCGACCAGCCTGCTGACGGATGGCAAGCGCAGCCAGAACGGCGGCTCCGCGCTCAGCGACGACGGTGGGCTGATGGCCTATGCCAGCACGTCGCGCAATGGCACCGACCGCGATGTGTGGGTACGCGACACGCGTACCGGTCAGGCGCGGGCCCTGGTGACGGAAGGTGGCAGCTGGAGCCCGCTGGACTTCTCGCCCGACGGCAAGCGCCTGCTGGTGTCGAAGTACGTGTCGGCGGCCGAGTCCTACCCCGGCGTGGTGGACGTGGCCAGCGGCAAACTGGAGATGTTCCCGGTCGACGGCGGCAAGGCGGCCTTCGGTGGCTTCCAGTTCGCGCCGGACGGACGCGCGGTGTACTTCGTCTCCGACGAGCCGCTCGATGGCCAAATGCAGGAGTTCCGTACCCTGCGCCGTCACGACCCCGCCACCGGCAAGCTCGACGTACTCAGCCGCGGCATTCCGTGGGACGTCGACGGCTTCACCCTTGCCGACGACGGCAAGCACCTGGCCTACACCACCAACGAGGACGGCATCAGCAAGCTGCGCGTACTGGCCCTGCCCTCGCACCGCGAGGTCAAGCTGCCCGCGCTGCCCATCGGCGTGATCGGCGAAGTCGCGTTCTCACCCGACGGCAAGCGGCTGGCGTTGTCGCTCAACAGCGCCACGTCGCCCAGCGACGTCCACGTGATCGATCTCGCTTCCGCCGGGCTCACGCGTTGGACGCAGAGCGAAGTGGGCGGCCTCGACCCGGCCCGGTTCGTGGCGCCCACGCTGATCCGCTATCCCACGTTCGATCAAGTCGACGGCAAGCCGCGCACCATTCCCGCGTTCTACTACCGCCCAGCCAACGTGCCGGCCGGCACGAAGTTGCCGGTGGTGATCAGCATCCACGGCGGTCCGGAAGGCCAGTCGCAACCCACCTTCAACCCCACCGCGCAGTTCCTCGCCAACGAACTGGGCGTGGCCCTGCTCGTGCCCAACGTGCGCGGCTCGTCCGGCTACGGCAAGACCTACCTGTCACTCGACAATGCCGAAAAACGCGAAGACTCCGTCAGGGATATCGGCGCGCTGCTCGACTGGATCGCCCGACAGCCGGAGCTGGATGCCAGCCGCGTGGGCGTGCAGGGCGGCAGCTACGGCGGCTACATGGTGCTGGCCTCACTAATGCACTACAGCGACCGGATCAGGGCCGGCGTGGACGTGGTGGGCATCTCCCACTTCGGAACGTTCCTGAAGAACACGGAGAGCTACCGGCGCGACCTGCGCCGCGCCGAGTACGGCGACGAGCGCAACCCCACGATGGCCGAAGTCTTCGAACGCATCTCGCCGCTCAACCACGCCAACCGCATCGCATCCAAGCTGTTCGTCGCGCAGGGCAAGAACGACCCACGCGTGCCCTACACCGAGGCCGAGCAGATCGTGAAGGCGGTGCGCGCCAACGGCCAGCCGGTCTGGTACCTGCTGTTTACCGATGAAGGCCACGGCTTCCGCAAGAAGACCAACGCCGATTACTACGGTGCGGCCACCATGCTGTTCTGGCAGCAGCACCTGCTGGGCGACGGTCGCACGCCTTGAGCCCGACGGGACCCGACGTGGCGCACTTGCAGCGCCACGTCGTCCTGCCCGTCAGGTCGGCTGGAGCACCATCGCGGGAGCCGGCGCCAGCACGGGCATCAGCCAGTGGTCCACCAGCAGGAAGGCAAACAGCACCATCAGGTACACGATGGAGTAGTTGAACACCTTCATCGCAAACATCTCATCCGGCGGATCCATCAGCCGCCATGCGTACCAGACGAACACCAGGCCCAGCACCAGCGCGCCGCCGAAGTAGAACAGCCCGCTCATCCCGGTGGCCCACGGCAGCATCGTCACCGCCACCAGCAGCACGGTATAGAACAGGATCTGCCAGCGGGTGTACTCCACGCCGTGGGTGACCGGCAGCATCGGCACCATGGCGCGCGCGTAGTCGGCGCGGCGGAAGATCGCCAGCGCCCAGAAATGCGGCGGCGTCCACACGAAGATGATCAACACCAGCAGTAACGCGTGCGCCCAATCCCACTCGCCCTGCATGCCGGTCATGGTCGACCAGCCCAGCAATGGCGGTGCCGCGCCCGCAAGGCCGCCGATCACGATGTTCTGCGGCGTGGCACGCTTGAGGTACACGGTGTAGATCACCGCATAGCCAATCAGCGAGGCAAACGTCAGCAGCGCCGTGATCGTGTTGACGAACAGCACCAGCACTGCCATCGACAACGTCGCCAGTACCAGCGCGAACACCAGCGCCTGGCGTGTCGAGACACCACCCACCACCAACGGCCGCCACGAGGTGCGCGCCATCTTTGCGTCGATGCGCTGGTCCAGGATCTGGTTGATCGCGGCCGCCGAGGAGGCCGCCAGCCAGATGCCCAGGAACCCCAGCGCGCCGCGCAGCGCTTCCGCACCCGTGGGCATGCCCTCGATGGCCAGCAGCATGCCTACCAGCGCGGTGAACACGATCAGCGCCACCACGCGTGGCTTGGTCAGGTCCCAGTATTGGCGCATGGGCGTGGCCATCAGTGCTCCGGTTCGCGCAGGCGCGCGAGCAACGAAACCAGCACGAACAGCAGCAGCACGGCGCCCGCGTTGTGCGCGACCGCCACGTGCAGCGGCAGCGCCAGCTTGACGTTGGCGATGCCCAAGCTGACCTGCAACAGGGTCAACAGGCCGAGCAGGGTGCCCCAGCCACGCATGCCGGGCGTGCGCAGCAGGCGCACCGCGAGCGTCAGCAGGTACACGAACACCACCACCGCCATCAGACGATGCGCCAGCTGGATCGCAATGCGCGCAGCGCCGTCCAGCACGCCGCCCTCGTAATCCACGCCGATGCCCCGCCACAGCACGAAGCCTTCGCCAAAGTCATGCGGCGGCCACCACTGGCCCACGCACTTCGGGAAATCGGTGCCGCACGAAAGCGCGGCGTAATTGGCACTGGTCCAGCCACCCAGCGCGATCTGGAGGCCCAGCACCACCAACCCGGCGACGACCCACTTGCGGAGCGACAGCGCGTCCGCCAGGC
>CBFGOS010000073.1:0-8821 GCA_965650425.1 uncultured Lysobacter sp.
GCCGCGGCCGCGGCCGCGCTCCACTTCACCGCAGGACGTGCGAGGTACCCGCGCAGCGGCCCTCGCCACGAGCGGAATGGGCGATCAGCCACGCCGCGCGTGCTCCACGCCGGGCAGCGCCGCCAGCTTGCCCAGCACGGTCGAGAGCTGTCCGTAGTCGCGCACGCGCAATCGCAGTTGCAGGCGCACACGGGCGCCATTGCGTTCGTGCTCGCTGCGGATGCTGGTCACGTGCGCGTCCTCCTGCGCGATCACGTTGCTGACTTCCTTCAGCAACCACTTGCGATCCAGCGCGGCCACTTCTACATCCACTTCGTACTGGCTGCCGGCGCGCGCCCATTCCACCGGCAGCACCCGCTGCGGCTCCTTGCCCGCCAGACGCTGGAAGGCGGCACACTCGGGGCGGTGCACGCTGACCCCACGGCCACGCGTCAGGTAACCCGCGATGGCGTCGCCCGGCACGGGCTGGCAGCACCGCGCCAGCTGGACCAGCAGGTTACCCACGCCATCGACGGTGAAATCGCTGCGGGGCGGAGCGGCCTTGCGGCGCGCAACCATCACGGTCGGGACGGGCGGTGCGGCTGGCTGGCTGGCGGCGCGTTCGTGCTCCAGCAACACACGGCCTACCTGATGTGGCCCCAGGTCACCCAGGGCGACCTGCACGAGCAGGTCGCTGTCGCTGGCCAGGTTGAAGCGCTCGCGCGCGGGCGCCAGGTCCGCGCCCAACAGGCCAAGGCGACGCAGTTCCTTGTCCAGCAGTTCGCGGCCCGCCTGTTCGTTGCGTGCCCTGTCCAGCTTGTGGAACCAGGTGCGCACCTTCTCGCGCGAGCGGCTGCTGGCGAGGAAGCCGTTGGCGACCACCAGCCAGTCACGCCGTGGCTCGGCCACCTTGCCGGTGAGGATCTCCACGCGGTCGCCACTGCGCAGCACGTGGTCCAACGGCACGATGCGGCCGTCGACCTTGGCGCCACGGCATCGATGGCCGACCTCGGTGTGCACGTGGTAGGCAAAATCCAGCGGCGTGGCCCCCGCAGGCAGGTCGATCACCTCGCCCTTGGGCGTGATCACGTAGACCCGGTCCTCGACCAGTTCGGTATCCAGCGCGCGCGCCAGCTGCGCATCGTCGCCGTCGCGGCCACTCTCGGCCGAGGTATCAAGCAGGCGCCGCATCCACGCGATCTTGCGATCGAACGCGGCATCGGCCGCCTGGCTGCCAGACTCCTTGTACTTCCAGTGCGCGGCCACGCCCAACTCGGCCTGCCGGTGCATGTCGAACGTGCGGATCTGCACTTCCAGCGTCTTGCCTTCCGGCCCGATGACCGCGGTATGCAGCGACCGGTAGTCGTTGCTCTTGGGCCGGGCGATGTAGTCGTCGAATTCGCTCGGAATCGGCGTCCAGGTGGCGTGCACCACGCCCAGCGCCGCGTAGCAGGCGGCGACGTCGTCGACCATGACGCGTACGGCGCGCAGGTCGTAAAGCTCGCCGATAGGCACGTCCTTGCGCTGCATCTTCTTCCAGATGCTGTAGATGTGCTTGGGCCGGCCGGCGACGTCGGCGCGGATGCCCTGCGCGGCCATCGCCTCGCGCAGGGTGTGGATCACGTCCCGGATGAAGCCTTCGCGATCGGCACGTTTTTCGTCGAGCAGGCGGGCGATGCGCTGGTAGGTCTGGGGCTCGAGGTAGCGGAACGCCAGGTCCTCCAACTCCCATTTCAGCTGCCAGATGCCCAACCGGTTGGCCAGTGGAGCATGGATGTCACGGGTGAGTGCCGCGAGCGCACGCCGCTGGGCCTCGGGAAGGCGGCCCGCGAAACGCATGCGCGCCAGTTGGCGTGCCAACAGGATCGGCACCACGCGCAGGTCCCGCACAATGGCAAGCAACAGGCGCCTCAAGCCCTCGCTGCCGCCGCCGCTGGCACGTTCAGCATGCAACTTGGCCACGTGCGCAGCCGCCGCCTGCCCTTCCAGCAACACCGCGATGGCCGGATGGGCCGATTCGAATGCGGGCCCCAGGGCCGTCAGCAGGCCCGGATAGTTGCGCAGCAACGCAGCAGCGAGGGTGTCGCTGTCGGCGTCCAGCTTGGCCAGGGCGTCCAGCATCGTGGCCACGACATCCGCGGGATCCCGCGCCCCCACCTCGGATGCAGGTCCTGCCGCCGCTTCACGCAGGGCCGCCCGCACGTCGGCCGTGAGCGCCGAGACGGCGTCGGAGGCCAGCAGCGAGTCGAGGGAGAGGGATACGGCATTCATCGCGTCGAGTTTCAAATTCCTGCATCAAGCTTGACTACACTAGCCGGCAACCGACCGGAGGAACAGCCGATGCACGTGCCCAAACCCCTGCGCGCCCCCGCGCTTGCCGTAGTCGCGTTGTTGGCCCTGGCCTCCGCATGGACGTCCGATGTGCGCGCGCAGGACAGCCAAGGCACGCCGCGCATCGAACAGCAGATGACGCCGGAACAGTTCCGCGCGGCCGGGCTTGACCGGCTCACCCCGGAGCAACTGGCCAACCTCAATGCGTGGCTCAATCGCACGTTGGTTGTGGAAACGCAGAAGGCCGCCGCGCAGGCCAAGAAGAAGGTTGAGGACGACAGTCGTGGTTTCCTGAGCTTCGGCTCCAGCGAGCCCATCGTCAGCCGCTTCAGCGGCGAGTTCCGCGGCTTCGCCCAAGGGCGCCGCTACGTGCTCGCCAACGGGCAGGAATGGGAACAGTTGGATGATGCCTCGCTGGCGGGTGTCCGCCTGGCCGATCCTGAGGTGAAGATTACGCCGAGCGTAATGGGCAATGCGTGGTACATGCAGGTGGGCAAGTACGGTTCGCGCGCCAAGGTGCGCCGCATCAAGTAATCCCGTATGGCCATTGGAGTAGTCATGACCCTGCCACGCCTGGTCGCCGTCTTGGCGGTTTCCACCTTCGCCGCGCTGCCTGCCGGCGCGCAGAGCCGCTATGTGCCGGTGGAGAGCCGGTTCAACGCCGAGCAGTTCCAGGCCGCGGGCCTTCACCGGCTCAGCGAAGAGGAACTCGCGACCCTCAATCGCCTTCTGCGCGAGGACCAGGCCAGCGTGGTCCGGCGCGCCACCGCTCCCGACCGCGAGCAGGAACCGGTACGCTCCAGCATCGCGGGCGAGTTCCGAGGCTGGAGCAAGGGCACTGTGTTCGCCCTGGCCAACGGCGAGACGTGGCGCGTGACGGAGGGCAGCTACAGCGTGCGCCCGGTGGCCAATCCCGGCGTCACCCTTCGCCCCGGCCTGGTCAGCGGTTGGTACCTGGAAGTGGACGGGCACCCGGTCAAGGCCAAGGTGCGCCAGGTCAAGTAATCCCGGCGCAGCCGATCAGGCGCCCAGCTGCGCGAGCCGGGTGGCGAGCTTTTTCGGCGACACGCCGCCCTTCGCGCCCAGCTCCTGGGCGAACAGCGACACCCGCAGCTCTTCCAAGTCCCAGCGCAAGGCCTGCCAGCCGGGCTCCCCGGCACTGCCATTCGTGGCGGCGCCGGCCAAGGCATCGGCAAAGGGCTTGAGTTCCAGCATGCGCGCCTGGTCGCGCGTGGGGTCGCGCAGCGCCCGCTCGCCGCGCAGGGCCAGCGCCTTCAGGTAACGCGGGTATTCGCGCAATGCCTCGGCAGGCACGTCGCGCAGGAAGCCCGGCGGCGTCAGCGTGGCAAGATGCGCGCGCATGTCGTCCAGGTTGCCGCTGGCCCAACCCATGAGGGGCGATTCCAGCTTGGCCCGTGCCTCCGCGACGGCCGCGAGGATGGCTTCGGCCTGCCGCAGGCGCTCCATCGCCTCGGGAAACAGCTGCTTGCCGATCCGATCACGCAACGCGGCGAACGCGGCGGCATCGCGCACGTCGCCCGCGCCATCGGCCATCAGCGATGCCAGGGCCCCATCGACCAGATCCACGCGCAGGCGATCCCCCTCGCGTTTGGCATCGCCTGGCGGCTTGCTGCCCGACGATTCGATCGCCGCATACAAGAGTCCGGTCTTGGGCAACACCGGCAGTTGTTTACGCGCCTGCTTGACCTTGTCCGCCAGTGCAATCGCCAGCAGCCGCCGGACGCCCTCGGGATGCAATCGGCGCGCGACGGCCTGCTCGGCATGCACGCGCAACGACACGGTCTCGCCGTCGTCCTGCAGCGCCGGATACGCCGGCACGCCGCCCGCCCCGGCCACCGATTCGGGTATCGGGTCCTCCGGGAAGGCGGTCAGGCCTTGCTGGGCCAGCCCTTCGGCAGCACGTGCGGCAAACGCCGCCGCGGCACGCTCACCAAAGCGGGCGCGCAGTTCCGTCAGGTCGCGCGATTCCGCGAGCACCTTGCGACCGTCCCGGTCGAGCAGCCGCAGGTTGGCCTGCAGGTGCGGGTCCAGCGTCGATTCGTCGAAATCCACGGCCGCGACCGCCGCGCCTGTCAAACGCTTCAGGAAGCGCGCCAGTGCGCCGGCAAGCGTGTCCGGTTCCGGCGGCACACCCTGCTTCCACTCCGCATGCGCCTCGTGGAAGGCCTTGGCAAAGTCCGGCGCAGGCACGAAGTTGCGTCGCAGCGCCTTGGGCAGCGACTTGATCAGCGCCGTTGCCTTCTCGGCGACGAAGCCCGGCGCGAGCCACGAAAGCCGCGTCGGATCCAGCGCGTTGAGCAGGTGCAGCGGCACGGCCACGGTCATGCCATCGTCGGGTGCGCCCGGTTCGAAACGGTAGGACACCGCCAGCCGCGCCCCGCCCAGCGGCAGGTACGGAGGAAAACGCGAGGCCTCGCTTTCGTCTCCAACCAGGAGGTCCGCGCGGGACCACTCCAATGCGGATTTTTCGGCGGGGGCCAGTTTGCCGTACCAGGCGTCCAGCGCCTGTGCGTTGTGCACGTGCGCCGGCAGCCGGTCCAGGTACCAGCGCACCATCCAGTCGTCATCGACCACCAGCCCGGTGCGACGCTGCTTGGCCTCCTCTTCCTGCGCCTTGGCCAGCACGGCCAGATTGCGCGGCAGGAAGGCACAACGGGTATTGATCTCGCCGGTCACCAACGCGTCGCGGGCGAAGATCTCGCGGCTCTCTTCCGGGTACAGCGCGCCGTAGTGCACCGGGCGCTTGGGCGCCAGCACCAGGCCGAACAGGCTGACCTGCTCGCTGCCCACCACGCGCCCCTGCGAGCGCGCCCAGCGCGGATCGTGGTGGCGGCGCGAGAGCAGGTGCGGTAGTTCCTGGATGGCCCAGTCCGGTTCGATCGCGGCATTGGTCAACGACCAGACGCGCTCGGTGTCGAGCAGCGTCGCCGCCAGTACCCACGGCGGTGGCTTGCGTGCCAGCGGCGACCCGGGAAACAGCTGGAACTTGCGGCCGCGGGGGCCGTCGTAGAGTCCCTTGTCGCCACGTTGGCCGATCTGCGTGGGCAGCCCGGCCATCAGTGCACGGTGGAGCGTCGCGTAACCGGCCTGGTTGAGCGGGCCCTCCCCTGCGTCCGCGTCGGTGGCGGCCAGGCTTCGTACCGGCCAGGCCAGCTCTTCGCACATGAGCTTCAGCTGTCGATGCAGCTCTCGCCATTCGCGCATGCGCAGGAAGCCAAGGAAGTGCTTGTCGCACCACGCACGCAGCTTCGACTGGGTCAGTTCTTCGTGCGCCGCCTGGTACGCGTCCCACAGCTTGAGGATTCCGACGAACTCCGAGCGAGGATCGGCGAACTCCGCATGCGCGTTGTCCGCCGCCGCGCGCTGGTCGGCCGGCCGCTCACGCGGATCCTGGATGCCCAGGAACGACGTGATGGCCAGCATCTCGCGCAGGCAGCCGTGGGTGTTGGCCGCTACCAGCATGCGCGACAGCTTCACGTCCACCGGCAGGCGCGCCATCAGCTTGCCGATCTGCGTCAAGCGGCGCGCCTCATCCACCGCGCCCAGTTCCGCGAGTTGCTGCCAACCGTCGGCAATCGCACGCGGGTCCGGCGGCTCCAGGAACGGGAAATCCTCGATCCGGCCCAGGCCGAGCGACAGCATGCGCAGGATCACGCCGGCCAGGGCCGAGCGGCGGATCTCGGGATCGGTGAAGCGGGGCCGGGTCTCGAAATCCACCTCCGAGTACAGGCGGAAACACGTGCCCTCGGCGATGCGGCCACAGCGGCCCTTGCGCTGGTCCGCGCTGGCTTGGCTGACGGGCTCGACGTGCAGCCGGTCCAGCTTGCCGCGCGGACTGTAGCGTTTGACCCGCGCCAACCCCGGATCGACCACGTAGCGGATCCGCGGCACCGTCAGCGAGGTTTCGGCCACGTTGGTGGCCAGCACGATGCGCCGCTTCACGCCCGGGTTGAATACCCGATCCTGGTCGCGTACCGAGAGCCGTGCGTACAACGGCAGCACCTCGGTCTCGCGGTATTTGCGCCGTTCCAGCGCCTGGTGGGCATCGCGGATCTCGCGTTCGCCGGCCAGGAACACCAGCACGTCGCCACGCGGGTCCTCACGGGTGATTTCGTCGCACGCGGCCACGATGCCGTCGGTCACGCTCATGCCACCATCGCGCTCGACGTCGGTCCGGCCACGCGTTGCCGCACGTGGCGCGCTGACCGCTTCAGCCCCCGCTTTTCCCTCCGCCAACCCATCATCCAGCGGCCGGTAGCGGACGTTCACCGGATAGCTGCGGCCCTCGACATTCACGACCGGCGCATCGCCGAAATGCGCCGCGAAGCGTTCGGTGTCGATGGTGGCGGAGGTGACAATGACTTTCAGGTCGCGCCGCTTGGGCAGCAGCTGCTTGAGGTACCCCAACAGGAAGTCGATGTTGAGGCTGCGCTCGTGGGCCTCGTCGATGAGCAACGTGTCATAACGCGACAGCCAGCGGTCGGACTGGATCTCCGCCAGCAGGATGCCGTCGGTCATGAACTTGACCGCGGTGTTCTCGCTGACGTTCTCGTTGAACCGCACCTGGTAGCCCACCGCGCCGCCCAGCGGCACCTGCAGCTCCTCGGCCACGCGACGCGCCACGGCACGCGCGGCGATGCGGCGCGGCTGCGTGCAACCGATCATGCCCGCCTGTCCGCGACCGGCCGCCAGGCACAGCTTCGGCAACTGGGTGGTCTTGCCCGAGCCGGTTTCGCCGGCGATGACGACCACGGGGTGTTCGCGGATCAGCGCCACGATGCGGTCCGCCTCGCCGGCGATGGGCAGTCCCGGGTCGACCGGCGCGTGTGGCAGCCCGGCCACGCGCGACGCCCGCTGCGCGACCGACGCGGCCAAGGCCAGCGTGAAGGCGTCCCGGGCCTTGGCATCGCCCGGCTGGCCGCTCCAACGCGACCACAGGCCGTGCAGCCGCCCACGGTCGCGGCTCAGCGCGCCGTCAATGGCGTGCCGGGCCTGCCGTAACGCGGCGCTAGCGTGCGGGTCGATAGGATTCATTGATCCGATTGAAAGAAAAGAAGCATTTCACGGCACATCTTCACGTGCGTATTGTCACCGCATCCGCCCAGGAAAGGAGAACCGCGATGTCCAAGACCAAGACCAAACCCGGGAAGTCCAAGACCACCCCGGCCGCATCACCGGCCCCGGGGTCCAGTGCACCGGCCATCGATATCGGGATCGGCGCGGGCGATCGCAAGAAGATCGCCGAGGGATTGGCGGCGTTCCTGTCGGATGCGTTCACGTTGTACCTGAAGACCCACAACTTCCACTGGAACGTGACCGGGCCGATGTTCAACGCCCTGCACGTGATGTTCGAGACCCAGTACACGGAACAGTGGACCGCACTGGACGACGTGGCCGAACGCATCCGCGCGCTGGGGTTCAACGCACCGGGCTCCTACCACGAGTTCATCCGCCTGAGCTCCATTCCCGAGGAGCCGGGGCTTACCGACGCGGCCGATTGGCGGGAGATGGTGCGGCAGCTGGTGGTGGGCAACGAGGCCGTATGCCGCACGGCGCGCAAAGTGCTGAAGGGGGCCGACGACGCGGGCGATGACCCGACCGTGGACCTGATGACGCAGCGCCTGCAGACGCACGAGAAGTATGCGTGGATGTTGAGGTCGTTGCTGCAGTGAGTTGATTGCGCGTTGGGCGGAGGGGTATGGCCGGCTTTGCCGGCCCTTGGCGCAGGCGGGCCGCGGCCAATTCCTACGCACGGCAGGGGCGCGGACTGACAACCGGGCTTGACCCGCTTGGTACCCTGTACGCATGACCGACGATCGTGCGCTGCAGACCCTCAACACCGTGTTTGGCTACCCCGCGTTCCGCGGGGAGCAGGGGGACATCGTGCGCCACGTGGCCGGGGGCGGCGATGCGCTGGTGCTGATGCCCACCGGCGGCGGTAAGTCGCTGTGCTACCAGATCCCATCGTTGCTTCGGGACGGCTGCGGCATCGTGGTCTCACCATTGATCGCGCTGATGCAGGATCAAGTGGAATCGCTGCGCCAGCTGGGCGTGCGAGCGGCAGTGCTCAACTCCACGCTGGATGCGGCCACCGCCGCCGAGGTCGAGCGCCAGCTGCTGGCCGGCGAGCTGGACATGCTGTACGTCGCGCCGGAGCGGCTGCTGACACCGCGCTGCCAGGGCCTGTTGGATCGGGCGAAGATTGCCCTGTTCGCCATCGACGAGGCGCACTGCGTCTCGCAATGGGGCCACGACTTCCGCCCCGAGTACCGCCAGCTGACCGTGCTGCACGAGCGCTGGCCCGACGTCCCGCGCATCGCGCTGACCGCCACGGCCGACGCGCCCACCCGCCGCGAGATCGTCGAGCGGCTGGCGCTGGAGGAGGCACGCACCTTCGTCAGCTCGTTCGACCGGCCCAACATCCGCTACCGGGTGGTGACCAAGGACGACGGCAAGCGCCAGTTGCTGGACTTCCTGGCGGAGCACCGCG
>CBFGOS010000074.1:0-8616 GCA_965650425.1 uncultured Lysobacter sp.
CCGCCATTCTACCGGTCACGACGTAGAGCGGCCGCGCCCGCAATGGCGCGCAGCGCGGGGCAGGCATGCCGTCGCACTCAACCGCCACCTAGGATGCCGCGCAGCAGCCGCTTCATCTGCTTCTTCTTGTCCTGCGGCTGGTCGGGCCGACTGCGCTCGTCGTTGGCGGCGATGTCCATGCCCAGCGGCGCGAACGCGGTGGACTTGGTGCGCACGCGCACGCTCCATTCCGGTGTCCATGGCGTCTTGCCGGCCGGGCGTGGCGGATACGTCAGCGTGGTCTCCGGGCCGTAGGCGATCATGCGCACCATCGCGCCGGTGTCACGGCCCTAGCCGAAGATGCCCTTGGGCAGCGCGCACGAGGTGCGGTCGGTACCCAGCAACACCTTCTCGCGTATCCATTTGTCCACGGTCGCCTCGGGCAGGTAGTCGAACATGCCCATGCCCGCGTCGGCGGATTCCGCGCTGCTCCACAAAACCATCGCGTCGCCGTTCACGCCCATCGCGTGCAGGAAGTAGCCGCGCGCGCGTGACACCGGCTGCCAGCCCAGGTTGAAGCCGGCGGCGAAGGACCCGCTGCTGGTCAGTGCGATGGCCGGCATGAAGTCCTGCGCCTGCTGCAGGTCGAAGCGCAGCGATTCGGGCACCTGCGGGCCGACGATGTGGTGGTTGCCCACCAGCGAGGCACCCTGCGGCAAGGACCGGCGATCACGGTCGTTGGGCCACAGCGCATACGCGGGGCCGACGTCCGGGCTGCGGTCGGGCGCGTAGCGGCCCTGCAGCGAGCCGCTGACCTGGACCTGGCCGTCCTTGCTGCTGATGGTGATCACCCGCGGTTGCCCCGCACGGACTTCCGTCCCGCAGCCCCAGTAAACCAGGATGCGCGACTGGTGGTCCTGGGGCTTGCCACCGGGGTGCTCGGGCCCGCGCGGCGTCGCCTTGGGCGGCAGCAGCGGTAGGTGTTCGCCCAGGCGCAGGCCGGCGGGGATGCGCTGTTCGGCCTCCTTGCTGGGCGCGGGGCCGTTCCACAGGCTGATGTCGACGAAGCGACCGGGCATCGCGCCGTGGCGCGCGGCCCCGTAGTGATTGCCCATGCCCTGGCCACCCAGCATGCCCATGGCCGCGCCTGCCAGTCCGTCAAGCTCGGGCATGCCGGCCATGCTGTGGGTCGCGACGTCCATCCATACCTGGGTCTTGGGGCCTTTGCCGGTCTGGCTGGCGGCAGGAAGGGCAAGCAGGCACGTCGCCGCCAGCAAGGCGATCGTGCGGAGCGGGGAGCGGGGCATGGTGGACCTCGTGAAGCGGACGGGAGCGCGGTCGGTCGCGGTACGCGGGGCGACCTCTGCCGGTTCAACGTGGGCCGCGCAGGGGGCAGGTCAGGGCGCGCCGGGACGACCGCCCGACGTGGCGCACCCCCACCGGAAACGACAACGCCCGCGACGTGGGTCGCGGGCGTTGTGCTGTGGCTCGGCCAGGAACGACGGTCAGACGATCGAGATCGACTTTTCCTTCTGTTCCTTGAGCCGCTTCTCCAGATAGTGGATGTTCTGCCCACCCTGCTGGAAGCCGACGTCGGCCAGGATGCGCTGCTGCAGCGGGATGTTGGTCTTGATGCCGTCCACCACCATTTCGCTCAGCGCCACGCGCATGCGCGCAATCGCGGTCTCGCGGTCGGGGCCGTGCACGATCAGCTTGCCGATCATCGAATCGTAGTTCGGTGGCACGCGGTAGCCTTCGTAGATGTGGCTGTCCACGCGCACGCCGGGGCCGCCCGGCGCATGGAAGTGCTGGATCAGGCCGGGGCACGGCAGGAACGAGTCCGGATCCTCGGCGTTGATGCGGCACTCGATGGCGTGGCCTTCGAGCACGATGTCTTCCTGCTTCAGCGACAGCTTTTGCCCGGCGGCGATCATCAGCTGTTCCTTCACCAGGTCGATGCCGGTGACCATCTCGGTGACCGGATGCTCCACCTGGATGCGGGTGTTCATCTCGATGAAGTAGAAGCGGCCGTTCTCGTACAGGAACTCGAACGTGCCTGCGCCGCGGTAGCCGATGCGGATGCACGCTTCCACGCACACCTTGCCGATTTCGGCGCGCTGCTCCGGGGTGATGCCGGGGGCGGGCGCCTCTTCCACCACCTTCTGGTGGCGGCGCTGCATGGAGCAGTCGCGCTCGCCCAGGTGGATGGCGTTGCCCTGGCCATCGGCCAGCACCTGGATCTCCACGTGGCGCGGGTTCTCCAGGAACTTCTCCATGTACACCATGTCGTTGCCGAAGGCGGCCTTGGCCTCGGTCTTGGTGGTCTGGATGGCGTTGTTGAGGTGCGCCTCGGTGTGCACCACGCGCATGCCGCGGCCGCCGCCGCCGCCCGCGGCCTTGACGATGACCGGGTAACCAATTTCGCGCGCGATCTTGATGTTGGCCGCGGGGTCATCGCCCAGCGGACCGCCGCTGCCGGGCACGCAGGGCACGCCCGCGGCCTTCATCGCCTTGATCGCTTCGACCTTGTCGCCCATCAGACGGATGGTGTCGGCCTTGGGTCCGATGAAGATGAAGCCCGATTCCTCGACGCGCTCGGCGAAGTCGGCGTTCTCCGACAGGAAGCCGTAGCCGGGGTGGATGGCCTGCGCATCGGTGACCTCGGCCGCGGCAATCAGCGATGCCATGTTGAGGTAGCTCGCCGTGGACGGCGCCGGGCCGATGCACACCGACTCGTCGGCCATGGCCACGTGCTTGAGGTTGCGGTCGACGGTGGAGTGCACCGCGACCGTGCGGATGCCCAGGGCGTGGCACGCGCGCAGGATGCGCAGCGCGATCTCGCCGCGGTTGGCAATGACGACTTTGTCCAGCATGCGCCGCGCCTCAGCCGATCACGAACAGCGGCTGGTCGAACTCGATCGGCTGGCCGTTCTCGGCGATCACCTTGAGCACGGTGCCCGACACGTCGGCTTCGATCGGGTTGAACATCTTCATCGCTTCGATGATCGCCAGCGTATCGCCGGCCTTGACGGTCTGGCCCACGGTGACGAACGCCGGCTTGTCCGGCGACGGGCTGGCGTAGAACGTGCCCACCATCGGCGCGCGCACCACATGGCCGGCCGGCAGGTCGGCGGCGGGCTTGGGCGTGCCACCGCTGGCGGCTTCGGTCGGGCCCTGCATCGGCATCACGGGCGCGGCGGCCGGGGCAGGCTGCATCACCGGCGCGGCGACGGCGATGCCGCCCTTCGGGGTGCGGGCCAGGCGGACCGATTCCTCGCCTTCCTTGATCTCGATTTCGGCGAGGTTGGATTCTTCCAGCAGGTCAATCAGCTTCTTGATTTTGCGCAGGTCCATGTCGGGCCTCTTGTTCGGGCCCCGGCAGGCGGGGCGTGGATGCGAAAGGGGAATGCCGGGACGGCGCCGTGGGGGCGCCCGCCGCCGCGTCAGGAAGGTTTGGTCTTGGAGACCGCGTGGCTGTCGAGCCAGGCCAGCGCTGCATCGAGCGCAAAGCGATAACTGTTCTCGCCAAAGCCGGCGATCACGCCCAGCGCCAGGTCGCTGAAATAGCTGTTGCGACGGAAGGGCTCGCGGGCGTGCGGGTTGGACAGGTGGATCTCGATGAAAGGGATCTCCACCGCTGCCAGCGCATCGCGCAGGGCGACGCTGGTATGGGTGAAGGCCGCGGGATTGATCAGGATCAGCGAGGTGCCATCGTGCCGGGCCGCGTGGACCCGCTCCACCAGCACGTGCTCGGCGTTGGACTGCAGGCTGTCGTACTGGTGGCCGGCGCGTTTGGTGCCCGTGCGCAAGGCGGTGTCGATCTGCGCCAGCGTGGTGCGGCCGTAGATGCCCGGCTCGCGGTCGCCGAGCAGGTTGAGGTTGGGGCCGTTGAGTACCAGCAGCTTCGCCATGGCCGTCCATACGGGCATCGGGAAGGCGGCAGTGTGCGTGAACCCGGCTCGGCTGTCCAGAAGTTCGGCACCATATCGCAGAAGTTGTCGCGATTTAATCAGTTGTTTGAGTTTTGACTCTAAAGCGCTGACCAGCCTTCGATTTCGCCATGCGTGAACGGGCCGATCCGCTGCTTGAGCAGCCGCCCATCCGCGGATACCAGCACGGAATACGGCAGCACGCCCTTGGGATTGCCCAGTTGCACGCCGCTGTCGCGCGGTCCGGCGGTGTCCAGGAGGATGGGGTAGCCCACCGGGGTGCGTCGCAGGAAGGTGCGAACGGCTTCGGGGTCATCCAGCGCGATGCCGACCACTTGCGTGCCGTTTGGGCCTTGGGTCTTGGCATATCGGTCCAGCTCGGGCATCTCCTGGATGCACGGCCCGCACCAGCTGGCCCAGAAGTTGATGAGAATGGGGCGCCCGGCGTATGCCGCCGGCAGTTCGACGAGGTTGCCGGTCAAGGACGTCAGCCGAAGGTGGGGAATGACCTCGCCCTTGCGCGCCACCGGCAGGTCCTCCGGGGTGGGCGGGGCGTTGGCCGCCACCACCGCCTGAAGTGCGCGCTGGCCCGCTTCGGATCGCAGCAGCGGGCCCGGCCCGCTCATCCACAAGCTCGCGGCGACGCCGGCCAATCCGGCCCCGATCGCCACCAGCACGATTTTCGTCGCTGGCTTCACGGCCGGCCGCCCGCGGCCTCGCGCAACGCGGCCTCAACCGTCGCCTCGGTCAGCACCGTGGGCAGCACCCGGCCTTCGCCGCCGCCCCTCGGGAACACCACGTACAGGGGCACGCCCACTGCCTTGTGGCGCTGCAGGAAGGCAGTGAGGGTCGGATCCACGTCGGTCCAGTCGCCGACCATGTACACCGCGTCGGCCGCCTCCATCGCGCGACGGAAGCCGTTGCCCTTGAAGACCGTCTTTTCGTTGGCCTTGCAGGTCACGCACCAGTCGGCCGTGACGTTGACGAAGACCACGCGGTTGGCGGCGCGCAGATCGGCCAGCCGTTGTTCGCCGTAGGGCACGGCCGCGAGGCCGTCAGTCGGGGCCGAGGGCGTCGTCTGGGCTGCGGGGCGCGGCAGGCCGTGGATGGTGTGCAGCGGCCATGCCAATGCCAGCAGGGCCAGCAGCGCCGTCACCGTGGCCCAGCGGTGCCCGGTACGGCGCGAACGGGTCCAGGCCCAGATGGCGAACGCGAGCAGCACCGCCGCCAACAACCACCAGCCCACCGCGTCGGCGCCGCGCTGCCGCGCCAGCACCCAGGCCAACCAGGCCGCGGTGAGGTACATCGGGAAGGCGAGCGCCTGCTTGAAGGTCTCCATCCACTCGCCCGGCCGTGGCAGCCGGTTCGCCAGCGCGGGGACGAAGCCGATCAGCAGGAACGGCAGCGCCAGCCCCAGGCCCAGCGCCAGGAACACCGCAATGGCGGTGCCCGACGGCGCGGCGAATGCCCAGGCCAGTGCCGCGCCCATGAACGGCGCGGTGCACGGCGTGGCCACCACCACCGCCAGCACACCGGTGAAGAAGTCACCCATCGGGCCGCTCTGCGTGGTCAGGGCGTGGCCGGCGCCCGTCCAGCGGCCGCCCACGTGCCAGACCCCGGACATGCTCAGCCCCAGCGCGAAGATCACCAGCGCCAGCACCGCGATCACCACCGGCTGCTGCAACTGGAAGCCCCAGCCCAGGGCCAGCCCTGCGTGGCGCAGCGCCAGGGCGATCGCACCGAGGAGCGCGAAGCTGAGCATCACGCCGGCGGTGTACCAGAGCGCGTGGCGGCGCGCGCGGGCCGGGTCATGGGCGTTCCCCGCCAACGACAGGGCCTTGAGCGACAGCACCGGCAGCACGCAGGGCATCAGGTTGAGGACCAGGCCGCCGAGCAGGGCGAGTACCAGCGCGGACCACAGCGTCAGGTCGGCCCCCTTGGGGGCGCTGCCGGCGGGGTCTGCGATTGAGGTGGACGCCTCGGTTGCCGTGGGAGGGGCGGTACCGCTCCGGCTCTCCGCGGTCGGAGCGGCGGCGCCCTCGCCCGAATCGACGCCGGCGGGCGTGTCGGTGCCGGTCCCTGCTGCGGGTTCGGAAACCTCGCTGCCCGCGACGGCCGAGGCCGCCTCCGTCGCAGCCGCCGGCGTGAGCGTGCCGCGCGGCAGCGCAACCGCGATCGTCCGTGTCATGGGCGGGTAACAGATGCCGTTGTTCTGGCAGCCTTGGAACGTGGCGGTCAGGCGCAGGTCCACGGGGTCGGTGCGGGTGCGCATCACGGACACCGGCACGTCGATCTGGTTGAAGTACACGGTGGTGCGACCGAAGTACTCGTCTTCGTGCGCCGTGCCCTTCGGCCATCGCGGTGCGCCCAGGCGCAGGCCCGCCCGAGTGGCGGCGGCATCCAGGGTCAGCCGGGTCTTGTCGCGATATAGGTAGTAGCCGCGGGCCGGGGTGAAGCGCAGCAACAGCGTGTTGCCATCGCCGGCGATGGCTTCAAAGCCATAGGCCTGCTCCGGCGGCAGCGGCAGTGCGTCGGCGCCAGTGGCCTTGCCCAGCCATCCTGCTCCGGTCTGGGTCCCGCCGCCGCCCGCATTGCCGAAGGACACCAGCGGCGCAGCGGCCGTCGCAGGTAGGGACACCGTGACGCGACGGGTCTGCGGCGGGTAGCAGATGCCTGCGTCGGCGCAGCCCTGGTACTTGATCGTCAGCGTGGTGCGTTCGGCGTTGGCCATGCCCGGCAGGGTCGCGACCAGCGTTCCGCGGTAGGTCTCTACATCGCCGAAGAACTCATCGCGATAGGCCTTGCCCTTCGGCAGCTGCAGCGCACCGGCGGTGAACCCGGCATCGGCCTGCACTGCCGTGCGGTGCCGGTACAGGTAATAGCCATCGGCAATTTTCCATTGCACGCTGATTCGCCCGGCATCGACGGCCTGCGCGCTGAGGACGAAGACTTCGTCGACCGGCGGCAGCTGGTCGGGCGTCACGGCGGTGGCCGGGCCGGCGAGCAGGGCGGCGAACAGGGCAAGGGTGGAGCGAAGGCGCTTGGCGCGCGGGAAGGCCGCGGATTCAGTCATCGTCTCGGGTCTGTTGGGCCACCCATTGGAGGTATTCGGGCAGGCCGGCGCTGGCTTCGACCGCCAGCACCTCGGGGAGTTCATAGGGATGCAGTTCGCGCAGGCGCTGGGTCAAGGCGTCCAGCCGCAGGCCCGTGGTCTTGATCAGCAACAGCACCTCGTCCGCCTGTTCCAACCGCCCGTTCCAGCGGTAAGTGGAGCGCAGGCCGGGCAGTGCGTTGACGCAGGCGGCCAGCCGCGCATCGACCACGGCCCGTGCCAACCGGTCGGCGGTAGCGGCATCGGGGCAGGTGCAATACACGAGCATCGTGGACATCCGGCGATTCTAGCCGGCTGGCTGGGGCGGCGCCGGCAGCGGGGGCTATTCGATTGCCCCGCCGATGCGTTCGTCATCCAGGCGGTCATTTCGTCGGGCGCGCCCCGTGCGCATGCCCGCGAGTTGCTCGACCAGTTCCACCAGCGGGGGGCGCGCGCGCATCGGGGAATCCCGGAAGGCCCGGATCAGGCGGACCTCGATGGGGTCATCGACCAACAGGGCATCCGCGGCCGCGATGGCATCCAGCTCCTGCTCCGCCGACTGGCGCATCAGGCCGCGGCCGGTGGCGAGCCATTCGAACTGCACCCCGGTGGCCAAGGCGATGGTCCGCAGGTGATTGACGCTGGGGTGTTTGCCGTTGGTCGCCTCCCAGTGGCTGACCGCGCTGCGCTGGACGCCCACGGCCGTGCCGAGTGCGGCCTGGGACAGACCGGCATGGCGACGGGCGAGGCGGATTCGCTGTTGTGGCGTCATGGGGGGGCTTCGTGAGGGCGGACTGCTACCGAGGGTAACGGGGTGATCAATAGACACGCAACGTGTGCGTTTTCGGTAACCACCATGCCCAATGAGCGCCTGTGATTCACGCTTTGCCGCGACATCTGTCACGGTATGGACACCCGGAGTCGCCTCCCTGCGGCGCGCGGGGGCTGTTGACGTGACGCACTGTGGTCAATACTGACGCATGCCGGCAGGAGGCCGGTGCGACATGGGGTGTCTGGTCTGGGGAGGGGGTGCAGGACGGCGCCAAGCCTAGGATGGCCATCTCCGTACCGGAAAGGGCGTGGACCTTCGGGGGCACGCCCTTTCTTTTGTCGGGTGACGGGCCCTTGAAAGGGTTCCCGGTGTGCCCCATCTCTGCGCGGTCCCGGCTTGCCGGGCGCTGTCGTCCCAAGCTTTGGCACTCGCGCGGGCCGACTGCTAACATTCCCGATCTTTCCCCACCACTTCAACCACTTACGAGGTTGTCATGTCGAATATCAAGCCGCTCTATGACCGCGTGGTCCTCAAGCGCATGGAAGAAGAAAAGCTGTCCGCCGGCGGCATCGTGATCCCGGACTCGGCCACCGAGAAGCCGATCAAGGGCGAGGTCGTGGCGGTCGGCGAGGGCAAGGCCCTGGACAACGGCAGCGTGCGCGCGCCGAAGGTGAAGGCCGGCGACAAGGTGCTGTTCGGCAAGTACAGCGGCACCGAGGTCAAGCTCGACGGCACCGACTACCTGGTGGTGAAGGAAGACGACATCTTCGCGATCCTCGGCTGAGCCAGGAGCGGTGATTGGTGATTGGTGATTCGTGATTGGTAGGAGCCGAGCTCCTCGTCAC
>CBFGOS010000075.1:0-8540 GCA_965650425.1 uncultured Lysobacter sp.
GCGCAGTGAGCGCCCCTCGCGCCCCCCGATGCGTCAGGAATCCGCGCCGCGTCGCGAGGCGCCGCCGGCCCGCGAGACCAACTTCGCCGACGACTTCGCCGACGACGACATCCCGTTCTGAGTCAGGTAATTCCAGTCCGGTTGTGGTTTGCTACTGGGGCCCGCGCAAGCGGGCCTCCGTGTTTTCGGAGCTGCGGTCGCACGCCCGAGGGATTGTGAACGGGCGGGCCAGGGCGTGATCCCATTCGCCGCATTCCATCACGGTGCCAGAGGACGACGTCAGGGGATTACAGAGGAGCGGCAATGAAACAACTGCTACTGGCCGGAATGGTCGCGATGGCCGCCGCGCACGGCTGCGCGCAGGCCCAAGGGGTCGATGTCTCGGCCTTCGTGAAGAAGGACAAGTTCGGCACCATCCGGCTGTCCCCCAAGGGGGACTACTACGCGGCGACCGTCCCGCTGGAGGATCGCACCATCCTCGTGGTGATGCGCCGGTCGGACAGCAAGGTCACCGGGCAATTCGCCCGTGAGAAGAACACGCACGTCGAGGACTTCACGTGGGTCAATGACGAGCGGCTGCTGATCTCCACCTCCGAGAAGATCGGTTCCCTGGCCCAGCCCCAGATGACTGGCGAGATCTATGCGATCAACGCCGATGGCAGCCAGGCGGAAATCCTGGTCGGTCAGCGTGTACAGGGCGCAGGACTGGGCACAAAGATCCAGCCCAAGCGGGTGGAGATGGTGGCCGCGGAACTGGTCGATGACCTGGCGGGCGACGACAAGAATGTCATCATCGCGGTCCACCCGTTCTCGGATGACCCGTTCAGTCGCGCCGAGCGCATGGACGTGTACAGCGGACGTCGAACGCCAGTCGCGCTCGCGCCCGTCCGCAATGCGGACTTCGTCACCGACAACACCGGGGAAGTGCGGTTTGCGGTGGGCGCGGGCGTCGACAATCGGCAGAAGCTCTATTACCGCAGTGGACGCAGCGCCGAGTGGACGCTCCTCAGCGACGAGGCAAAGGCAGGCCTCAAGCAGCATCCGATCGGCTTTTCGGCCGATAACACCGTGGCCTACCTCGAAGTCGAGCGCAGCACGGGGCCCAATGCGGTCATGGCTTTCGACGTCGCTTCGGGCCAGTCAACCGAAGTGCTGCGCGACGACACCGTCGATCCGGCGCGCTACCTGTACCTGCCATACAGCAACACGCCGATTGGTGTGATGTTCCAGGACGGCCGCCCGCGCCTGGCGTTCTTCGACGAGAAGCACCCGCGCGCGCGCCTGTACCGCAGCCTGGAAGCGGCTTTCGCGCCCGAACCCGTGTTGATCACGTCGCAAACCGCCGACGGTTCCACGGCGTTGATCCAGACCTGGAGCGATCGCAATCCGGGCGACTTCTTCCTGTTCGACCTGGTCGGCAAGAAGGCCAACCACCTGATCAGCCGCCGCACCTGGTTCGACCCTGAGGCCACGGCAGAGATGCGCCCGGTGACCATCAAGGCACGCGACGGCCTCGAACTGGCCGGCTATGTCACCTATCCCAAGGGAAAGGCCGAGACGGGCCTGCCCATGGTGGTGATGCCGCACGGCGGCCCAATCGGCATCCGTGACACCTGGGGTTTCGACGACGACGCGCAGATGCTCGCGGCTGCGGGTTACGCGGTGCTGCAGGTGAACTTCCGCGGTTCGGGCGGTTACGGCAAGGCCTTTATGGACGCCGGCGCGCGCGAGTGGGGCGGGCGCATGCAGGACGACCTGACCGATGCCACCCGATGGGCGATCGACCAGCGCATTGCCGATGCCGGGCGCATTTGCATCTACGGGGCCAGCTATGGCGGCTACGCGGCGCTGATGGGAGTGGCCAAGGAGCCTGGGCTGTACCGCTGCGCGGTGGGGTACATCGGCGTGTACGACCTGCCGACGATGCATACGGACGGCGATATCCAACGCCGCGGCTCGGGCGAGACCTTCCTGAAGGAGTGGCTGGGCGAGCGAGAGGCATTGGCGGCGGTTTCCCCCAGCCGCATGGCGGAGCGCATCAAGGTCCCAGTGTTCCTGGCAGCCGGTGGCGAGGACGAGCGGGCTCCCATCGCGCACACCAAGATGATGGAGCAGGCATTGCGCAAGGCAGGGGGCTCCGTCCAGACGCTGTATTTCCCGTACGAAGGCCACGGGTTCTACGTGCCGGCCAATCGCGAGGCGTACTACACGCAGTTGCTGCAATTCCTCGCCAACAGCCTGGGGGGGAAGGTGGCCCGTAGCGGCGCGGCGTCCGCGGGCGACGCGAAGTCCGCAGCCTCGCCCTGACGTTAGCCCCATCGGGGCGCGTCCCCAACAGGAAAACGGCGCCGTTGGGCGCCGTTTTCCTTATGGACTCAAGCGCTCGCGCTCGGTCTCAGTCCCGCACCAGCCGCTTCAGCATCGGCGTCGCCAAGAACAGCAGCACGCCTGCGCCCAGGCCAATCCACATCATCTTGGTGAACACGTCGCCGTACACGGCCAGCGCTTCGGCACGGCTGGCTTCCGGAGCGATCTCGGCCCACGTGCCCATGCGGCCGGCGATGATTTCGCCGAACGCAGAGAACAGGAACCACGCGCCCATCATCATGCCCACCGCGCGCGGGATCGACAGCGAGGTCACCGCGGACAGGCCCACCGGCGACAGCACCATTTCGCCCAGCACCAGCACGAAGTAGGCCAGGATCATCCACCACAGGCTGACGGTGGCCGTATCGCCGGCATTGGCGACGGCAAACGACAGCACGCCGAATGCCAGGCCGCAGAACACCAGGCCCCAGGCGAACTTCGCCGGGTAGCTCGGGTTGAGCCCGGCCTTGTCCAGGCGGGGCCAGATCCAGGCGAACACCGGGCTCAGCGCGATCACGAACAGCGCACCGATGGCCGTGGTCTGGCCAGCGGTCCACTCGATGCCGAACGTGGTGCGGTCCATCACGCGGTCGGCCATCGCCACCCACGGCCCGTAGGTCTGCTCGTACAGGCCCCAGAACAGCGCACTCACCGTGATCAGGGTCATCAGCATCACCATGCGGCCCTTCTCGGCGTGGCTGATGCCCGAGAACAGCAGGCGGATGAACCAGATGTACAGGCCGGCGCCCAGCAGCACCGCGACCACTTCGGTCAGCGTCACTTCATGGCCACCGAACAGCGCCGACAGCGGGCCAAAGTTGATGCGCGTCTGCAGCACCTGCCACACCACCACGGTCAACAGCAGGCCGCCGAGGTAGATGACCAACTCGCGCGACAGGCCGCCGAGCACAGGTGCCTTCAGCAGGGCCGGATCCGCCGGTTCCGCGTGGCCGAGCAGGTGCTTGCGGCCCCACAGGAACTGCACCAGGCCCAAGGCCATCATGATGCCGGCCAGCGCGAAGCCATACCCCCAGCCGATCTTCTCGCCGATCCAGGCCACGATCAGCGACGAGAGGAACGCGCCGACGTTGATGCCCATGTAGAAGATGGTGAAGCCCGAGTCGCGTCGCGGGTCGTTGACGGCATACAGGCGCCCCACGATGGTGGAGATGTTGGGCTTGAGGAAGCCCACGCCCACGCCGATCAGTGCCAGCGAGAAGTACATCACCTGCACCGCGAACGCATCCTGGGCGCCAGCCCCCTGGGTGCCACTCGCCGCATGGCCCGTGTAGGCCATGCCCAACTGACCCAGCACCAGCAGCGCGCCGCCGAACACCACGGCCTTGCGCATGCCCAGGTACTTGTCGGCCAGCAGGCCGCCCAGCAGCGGCAGGGCGTAGGCCAGGCCGGCGTAGGTGCCCAACAGCAGGTAGCCGTCGGTGTCGCTGAAGAGATGGTGCTTGGTCAGGTACAGGAACAGCAGCGCCTTCATGCCGTAGAAGGCAAAGCGCTCCCACATCTCGGTCAGGAAGCAGACGTACAGGCCCTTGGGGTGGCCCATGAACTCGCCCGTGGAGGGCAGGGGTGTGGCGGTAGTGGCAGTCACAAGGGGCTCCGGGCCAAACAGTCGGGCGAGTATAGCGGCCGCCTGTGAGATGGCCGCATGCCGCCTCATGCTGCAGTCGCAGCATTGCTTGGGTGCTTTGCGAAGGGCTACCGCGACGTCCTACCATCGCGTTTTCGCCCGCTCCTGGATCCGCCCCCATGACGCTTCGCCACGCCCTCCTGCCGTTGCTGGTCGCAACCGCGCTGTCTGCCCAAGCCGCTCCGCGTGGGCTCGATGTCCGCGACCTCGCGGCCATGGACCGCTTCTCCTCGCCCACGCTGTCCCCGAATGGCCGCATGGTGGTGTTCGCCAAGCGCGTGGTTGACCTGCCGGCCAACAAGTCGTCCACCTCGTTGTGGATCGAGGACCTGTTCGCGCGCGATGCCGCGCCGCCCAAGCGACTGACGCCGGAAGGCTGGAACGTCAATTCCCCGGCCTTCTCGCCGGACGGCAAGACGGTGTACTTCCTCAGCGGCAAGTCCGGTTCGTCGCAGTTGTATGCGATCCCCGCCGCCGGTGGCACCCCGCGCCAGGTCACCGACCTCCCAGCCGACGTCGGCGGGTTCCAGCTCTCGCCGGATGGCAAGCGCGTGGCGTTCAACACCGAAGCCTTCGCCGATTGCGGCGCGGACCTCGCGTGTACCAAGCAGCGGCTGGACAAGGCTGGCGAGCGCAAGAGCACCGGACAGGTCTTCGACCGCATGTTCATCCGCCACTGGGATGCGTGGAACGACGGCCGCCTCAACCGCGTGTTCGTGACCGCGCTGCCGGCCGCCGGCAAGCAGGCCACGGCGGCCACGCTGGTGGGGGCCGACATCATCGGCGACGTGCCGTCGCGTCCGTTCGGCGACAGCAGCGAATACACCTGGGCCCCCAACGGCAAGACGCTGGTGTTGAGCGCCCGCAAGGCCGACCGCGCCGAGCCGTGGTCCACCAACTTCGACCTGTACCAGGTCAATGCCGATGGCAGCGGCCAGGCGCGCAACCTCACCGCCGACAACCCGGCGTGGGACACGGGCGCCGTCTTCGCGCGCAACGGCCAGAAGCTGTTCTACCGCGCGATGAAGCGTCCCGGTTTCGAAGCCGACCGCTTCGCCCTGATGGAGATGGACCTCGCGACCGGCAAGCGCCGTGAGATCGCCCCGAAGTGGGACCGCTCGGCCGACAGCATCACGCTTTCCGCGGATGGCCAGACCATTTACACGCCGGCCGGTGAACTGGGCGAGCACCCGCTGTTCGCCGTGCACGTGGCCAGCGGCGCGGTGACCAAGCTCGTGGGCGACGGCTCCACGGGCTCCGTGCAGTTGGCGGGCCCCACCCTGGCCTTCACCCGAAACAGCCTCAAGAGCGGCGACCAGATCATGACGGGCGGCATCCATGGCGCACCACTGCGCGCCATCACGCCCAGCGCCGGCGAGATGCTCAAGGACGTGGCCTTCGGCGACTTCGAGCAGTTCAGCTTCAAGGGCTGGAACGGCGACACCGTCTACGGCTATGTGGTCAAGCCGTGGAACTACGAAGAGGGGAAGAAGTACCCGGTTGCGTTCCTGATCCACGGTGGCCCGCAGGGCAGCTTCGGCAACGGCTGGAGCTACCGCTGGAACCCGCAGACGTATGCGGGGCAGGGCTACGTGGCAGTGATGATCGACTTCCACGGTTCCACCGGCTACGGCCAGGCATTTACCGACGCGATCAGCCAGCATTGGGGCGACCGCCCGCTGGAAGACCTGCAGAAGGGCTGGGCCGCTGCGCAGAAACAGTACGACTTCATCGACGGCGACAAGGCCTGTGCGCTGGGCGCCAGCTACGGCGGCTTCATGGTCAACTGGATCGCCGGCAACTGGAACGGGCCGTGGAAGTGCCTGGTCAACCACGACGGCGTGTTCGACCAGCGCATGATGGGCTATGCCACCGAGGAACTGTGGTTCACCGAGTGGGAGCAGGGCGGGACCCCGTACGACGTGCCGAAGAACTACGAGCAGTTCAACCCCGTCAACCATGTAAAGGACTGGAAGAAGCCGATGCTGGTGATCCACGGCCAGCAGGACTTCCGCATCCCGGTCGAACAGGGCATCGCGGCCTTCACCGCACTGCAGCGCCAGGGGATCGACTCGCAGTTCCTGTACTTCCCTGACGAGAACCATTGGGTGCTCAAGCCGCAGAACAGCATCCAGTGGCATGACACGGTCAATGCCTGGCTGAAGAAGCACCTCGGCCAGTAAGCCCCGCCGCACCGCGCCCGCAAGAACGGGCGCGGTGCAGGGCCGTGCCGGTCCTGCCCTCAAGTTCCGCCGTGCGCGGGCGATAAGTGGGGCAGCTTCCTCGCTGACACGGACGCCACGTGCTCGTGCCTTCTGCCACTGTCATGCCGTCCACGACCCTGGCGACGCCGGGAATCCTGCTCGTGGACAACTCGCCGTCGTTTGCCCGGATGGTCGCGGCGCGGATGGGTGAGCGGTTGGGCCTGCCCGTCACGGTGGTGGCCACCTTGGCCGAGGCCCGCCGGGAGCTGAGTGAACCGGGCCGCTATTTCCTCGCGTTCACCGGGCTCGTATTGGCCGACGCGGATTCCGAGACCATCCTGGACGCCTTTGCGGCAAGCAACGTGCCAACGGTCGTCGTGTCCGGGGTGTACGACGACGAGGTGCGCCAGCGCGTGCTGGGTCGGAACATCGTCGATTGCGTCCTGAAGGACGCGCCGGGAAGCGTGGACTACCTTGTCTGGCTGGCACAGCGGCTTGAGCGCAACCGGCACATTGCCGCGCTGGTCGTGGACGATTCCCAGGCGGCCCGGCTGATGGCGGCGTCCATGCTGCGGCTGTACGGCTTCGAGGTGATCGAGGCGGTCGACGGCGCGTCCGCATTGCGCGCCATCGCCAGCAATCCACGGGTGCGCGTGGTCATCACGGATTTCGAGATGCCAGGCATGAGTGGTCTGGAGCTGGCACGTCGCATCCGGGCCATCCATGCCCGCGACCACCTTGCAATCATCGGCGTCTCCGGCACCGGGAGCCAGTCACTGGTGGCACAGTTCCTGAAGAACGGCGCCAACGACTTCCTGCACAAGCCCTGGTCGCGCGAGGAGTTTTTCTGTCGCGTATCGCAGAACGTGGACAACCTCGAGCTCATCGGTACGTTGCACGACCTGGCCACCAAGGACTTCCTCACCGGGCTCCCCAATCGCAGGCACTTTTTTAGCCGGGGCGCGGACATGTTCGCCGGCACGCGCGAGCAGGGGGTGCTTGTCGCGATGCTGGACATCGACCACTTCAAGCATGTCAATGACACCTACGGCCACGACGTGGGCGACCTTGTCATCCAGGCGGTGGCCAATGCGGTGATGCGCCACACGCGGCCCCAGGACTTGTCGGCGCGTTTCGGGGGTGAAGAGTTCGTTCTGGTCGCCCCAGGCCTGTCGGCCAAAGAGGCCTTGGCATCGCTCGAAGAGTTGCGCGCCTCAATCACTGCCACGCGCATTCCACTGCCGCTAGGTCAGGACATTGCCGTGACGGTGAGCATTGGCGCCTGTCTGCATGGGGATAGCCTGTCAGACATGGTGTCCGAGGCGGATCGCTGCCTGTACTTGGCGAAAGCCGCTGGCCGCAATCGGATTGAGGTGCAACGCCCCGCGGACTGCCCAGCCTAGCTCCCAAGAAAAGGGCCCGGTTCTCCGAGCCCTATATCTCACGGCGATGTCCGCTGGACGAAAGCGGCGGGTCGACCACCCCGTCGCAGAAGGCGACGTCTGCCCGGTCCTTGGGTTCGTCGCGGTTAACGGTCAATTGAGCGGGCAGCCATCCGGACCATTGTTGATGCTGTCGAAGTAGGTGGCCCGCGTCAGGATGGTGGGGCGCCATTGGGACTGCAGGCGTCCGACCGTGCTGTCGATGACCTCGGTGGGCGAGTCCTCGAACGCGAGGCCCAGGGCCTGGGCGTTGAGGAGGGCGGCGACGGCGGCTCGGAGCAGGATGCCGGTCGCGCCTTCCACGCCGGGGCCTCCGCCATAGTTCAACGCCTCGAGGAACGTGTCATCCGGCACGTACTCCGCCGGGACGGTCACAAAAACGTCGCGCAGCATCGTGTCCGGTGCGAACGGTTCGGGCCAGGAATCGAAATGCTGCTCCTGCTTCCAATAGCCAGGTGTGCAGCCGGAGTCACCGCTCCAGGCCAATGCACTGCTGGATGCGAGGGAAAGGACAAGGGTGGCGGCAACGCCAAGAATTGCGGAACGCGTTTTCATGGGAGAGGCTCCGTCTGTGGTCGACTATGCGCCTCCCGTGCCTTACTGCCGCAGCGATAACCGAATCGCGTGGCGTGAAAGGAGTCGCATTGGGTCAAACGAAGCCTTGGCTCACAATCGGTCGGCCCGATTGCGCATCACCCGAACAGGGGGGGCAAAACGCCCCCCCTCCCAGGATGGTAGTTCAGCAGCAGCGGAATCCGCCGCCCCCGTAGCGCGCGTCCTGCCGTTGCCGGAAGAACGTCGCATAGTCCGGAATCGGCCGCTCTGGATGTTTCTCCATCAGGTGCCGGACATAGTTGTCATAGTCCGGCACACCGCAGCACA
>CBFGOS010000076.1:0-8492 GCA_965650425.1 uncultured Lysobacter sp.
GCGGAGGGTGGATGCGGCGATGCGATTGGGCCCTGAGCCGATCGTGCAACGGTATCCCCGCCTCTCGTCGCGGACGGCGCAGGAGCTGCGGGCACCGCGGGCTGGCGCACCCACAGGAAGTACAGCAGGTTGGCTCCCGCCAGCAGCCCCGCGAGGAACAGCAACACGCCCCGCACCAGGCCGCGCTGGCGCCGACGGCCGCTCACCCGTGCCTTCCGTTGGGCGGACGCGCGGCTCATTCCTGCAACAACGCGGGCGTGCCGGCAGCGACCGCGGCGGCGACCTCGCGTGCGCTCCAGTTGGTCAGGCGAATGCAGCCGTGCGATTGGGTCTTGCCGATGCGCGAGGGCTCGGGCGTCCCGTGGATGCCGTAATGCTCCTTCGAGAGATCGATCCAGACCACCCCGACCGGATTGTTGGGGCCGGCCGGGATCTTGGCCTTGGCGTGCGACGGGTCGGCGTCCCAGAACAGCTTGGGGTTGTAGTGGAAGACCGGATCCTGGGCGACGCCGTTGATCTTCCACTGCCCCACCGGGAGCGGGTCGTGTTCGCTGCCGGTCGATGCCGGGTACTGGGCGATCACCTTGCCCGCAGCGTCGAGCAGCGACACGGTGGACTCGGATCGGTCCACCACCACGGAGGCGGCCTTCGGCAACGCGGCAATATCGAGGACGTTGGGCACCACGATCGTTTCGCCCGCGGCCCAGGTGGCGCCGGGGTTCAGGCGCTGCAGCAAGGCCGGCGCCACGCGGAAACGCTCGCCGAGCGCCTCCAGGACGCCGGTGTAACCCAACCGGTCGCGCTTGGCCTTTTCCATCATGTCGGACGGCACCGGCCCGAACGGGCCGGCCACATCGTCCGCGGACAGCGTATGGAACACGGTCGCCGACGCGTTGTCGGCATTCAGCGCGGTCCAAGTCGCGGCATTGAGGGTACCGTCATCAGGCAGGCTTCGGGCCCGCTGGAATGCGGCAATCGCGCGGCGCGTGTTGGACCCGGTCACTCCGTCGATCTCGCCGGTGGCGAAATGCGCGCGCTCCAGCAGCACCTGCGCGCGCAACAAGCTGTCGGTGGCGATGCCGGCCTTGGCGTCGGCGGACGCTCGCATCGGCGCAGGCGACGGAACGACGGGGGGCGGCACGACGGCCACATCGGGAGCCGCGGTGGGTGCGTTGGGGTCGCTCGATGATGAGGGTGCCACCTGACCGGCGCCAGCAACCTTTGGTACCACAGGTGCCGGCGCCGGCGGCGGCGTAGCTGAAGACTTCTCGGAACGCGCGGTAGGGTTGGACTGCGCCATCACATACACGCCCAGCGGCAGCAGGCCCACGCCCATCACCGTCGCCACCACCCGGCCCAAGACCTTGCCCGATCCACGCATGCCATTTCGTCCGTCTGTTGTCGTGCCACGCATGCTGGGCACCACGCTGCGGCCACCACGTGAAATCGCGGGCGCAACGTGATCGCTGTTCAGACCGGGTTTGGGCAACGCGCGGGCCGGCGCATCAGACCAGTCGAACTTCCGACAGCGGTTCCCAGCGCCAGCTGAACGATTCCGCCGAAACGGCGACCGCCGTCAAGGATTTCCCATCGATGGCGCACCAAGCTCTGGATTGGACCGTCCAACGCCGTACCATCAACGCTCCGATCGGATCGACCGCACCCAAGGGAACCCATGAAACGCCAATTGATTGCAGCATCGATTGCCTTCCTGATCGCGGGCTCGACCGCGGCCATCGCCGGCGGCCCGAAGGGCCATGGTCATGGCGAGGGACACCCGCCTGGCAAGCACAAGGGCTGGCACAAGGAATACCGCCGTGGCGGCCACATCGAGCGTAATTACCTCGAAAGCCGGTACTACGTGGACCACCACGTCCATCACCTGTCGGCGCCGCCGCCGGGCCACCGCTGGGTGCGCCACCCCGACGGGCGTTACATCCTGGTGGCCGTGGCCACCGGCATCATTGCCGACATCCTGCTGCACCACTAAGCACACCGCATGGCGCGATGATCTGGAAGGGCGGCCCGGTGGCCGCCCTTCTTCGTTGTGCCGCGCGCGTGGAGCCCGCCAGTACCGAGTCTCGTTGGATGAGACGCGCCCACCGGACACTGGCGGCCTCCTCGTCAGGGAGACCCCGGGGCGACGCACGGACTGGGCCCGTCGCGTCGCCCCGGCTTTCGTCCATCCTCGGCTGATGCGTCGTCGACAGCGCGAGCAGGTATGCTGTGCGCCCCCGGGCCCGCCGCCCGCGGTGTATCAAAGGAGCCCTCCGTGAGCGATACCCCTCCCGACCGCCTGTCCAACGACCCGCGCAGCAAGTTCCACGACGCCGCCCTGCTGGAGCGCGGCATCGGCATCCGCTTCAATGGCGAGGAGCGGACCAACGTCGAGGAGTACTGCGTCAGCGAGGGCTGGATCCGCAGTGCGGTGGGTCGTGCCCTGGATCGCCGGGGTCAGCCCATGACCATCAAGATCAAGGGCAGGGTCGAGCCGTACTTCCGCGACGGCGCCGAATAAGTCGCGTTCGTTCGACGGGGCCTCGCCCCGTGGCCTTACATCGGCTTCATGCAGTTGACCATCCAGGGCTTGCCATAGCGGTCCACCAGCATGCCCCAACGGTGCGCCCAGAACGTCTCCTGGAGGGGCATGGTGTTTTTGCCCCCTTCCTGAATCGCGGCAAACACGCGCTCGGCTTCTTCGGGGGAGTCCACCGAGATGTTGATCACCGTGCCCGCGCCGGCGGGCGCGTCGGTCTGCGGGCCGTCGCCGCCCATCAACAGCACGCCCTCGCCTTCGATCTGCGCATGCATGACCCAGTCCTTCTGGCTCGGATCGCTTTCAGCCGCCATGGGTGACTCGCCGTAGGTCATGGCGAATGCCACTGGCACCCCCAGGGCCTTGGCGTAGAAATCGAAGGCCTCGCGGCATTGGCCGGTGAACATCATGTACGGGTTGATCTGCATGGCGTTGGCTCCTTGCGGGTGGACCAGTGCGGGTCGGGACCTGCGCGCGCTGGCGCTCTTCCTGATCACGTAATCCGGGGGCAATCTCGGCAGCGACGCCATCCGTCTGGCGCTGCGTTCCGCCCTTCAAGAATGCGCGTGCAGCCACGCCGGCCCACCCTGGTCGCTCCCTGGGTCGCCACCCACCCCTGCGATGCAATCCCCGGGAGCCCGCCCAGTCGCGCGCCGCGCCATGCGGCGGACGCGACTACAACTGCGACTTCAGCGGCAGGATGAAGCGCTCGGCGAACTTTTCCTTCCACGGCCGCTGCTGCCAGCGCTCGTACGTGTAACGCACCGAGGGCTTGAGGTCCTGCTCGAACACCTCGGTCATGCGCTCGGCAAACCCGGCGTCGTAGACGTTGAGGCTGGCCTCGTCGTTGAGGCGGAACGAGCGCACGTCGAAGTTGGTGGACCCCACCGACACCATGTTGCGATCCACGATCAGCAGCTTGTTGTGCATCATCGTCGGCTGGTACTCGTGGATCTCCACGCCGGCCAGCAGCAACTCGCCCCAGTGCGCCTTCGACGCCACACGGACAGTCGCGGAATCGATGTGCTTGCCGGGCAGCAGCACGCGGATGCGCACGCCGCGATGCCGGGCGGCCACCAGCGCCTTCATGATCAGCTCGTCGGGCACGAAGTATGCGGCCTGCAGGTCGATGCTGTGCTCCGCCGCGGCGATGGCCATCAGGTACATCAGGTGCATGCTCTCGCTGCCGCCGGCCGGCGAGGCGATGAACAGGTGGGCATCCATGCCCCCGGCCTGCGTCAGTGCCGGGAAATACGCATCGCCGTTGAGCACTTCGCCGGTGGTCTTGATCCAGTTGTCGTTGAACGCCGCCTGGAACTGGGCCACCGCGGGCCCTTCGACGCGGAAATGCAGGTCGCGCCAATGGTCGGGATCCTGCGCGTGGCCGCTCCACTGGTCGGCGATGCCCACGCCGCCGGTAAAGCCCACCTTGCCGTCCACCACCAGCAGCTTGCGGTGGGTGCGGTTGTTGAGCCGGCCCAGGTTGTACCACTTGAGCGGACGGTAGTGTTTCACCTCCACCCCGGAGCGCTCCATCTGCGTGAGCAGGTCGCCTTCCATCTTGATGCTGCCGACCCAGTCCACCACCACGTGTACTTTCACGCCGGCGCGGGCGCGCTCGGACAGCGCATCGGCGAATTGCTTCCCGATCTCGCCCGACCAGTAGATATAGGTTTCGAAGGTGATGGTGCGCCGTGCCGAGCGGATCGCCTCCAGCATGGCCGGGAAGATCTGCTCGCCGTTCTCCAGGTCCACAACGTGGTTCCCCGGCAGGATCGACGGTCCCAGCAGCACCGACATCTCGCGGCGGAACTGCGGGTCGGCGACGACGTAACGGTGCAGGATGCGGCGCTCAAGCTTTTTTTCGGGCGTGGCGAAGTTCATCGCCAGCACGACGGCCAGCACGGTGACCACCACGGTGATGAGAATCGTCCACATGCGGCGTCGGCTCCACGGGGGCATGGTGATGTGCGTTGGAAACGGAGATCGGCAGATTAACGGGGGCTGTGTGACCTTCCCTTCACGTCACCTCAACGCAGCCCGCGCTCCTCGCGCGGCTGGGCGCGGCGGTCGCGCAGCAGTGCGCTGCCCACGATGGCCACGCCGAGTGCGGCCGCCACAAGGAACATCACCAGCGCCAACGCCGGATAGCCGAACAGTCGGCTGTCGGTTTCCACCCGCATCAGCATCACGCTGCCCAGGATCAGCGAGGCGGTGATGATGCCGGCGCTGATGCGGTTGGCAATCTTCTGCAGGTTCTCCATCAGGCGCGATTCCTCAAGCCCGGTCAAACGCACCTGCATCCGGTTCTCGGCCAGCAGGCCGAGGATGTCGGAGACCTTGCGCGGCGCGCCGCGGACGAGTGACTGCACTTCCATCGCCTCGGACGCCAGGTGCGCCAAAGACAGCGATTTGCGCATGCGTTCCCGCATGACGTGATCCAGGTGCTCCTCCACCACGCGCTTCACGTCCAGGTGCGGATCCAGCGCCAGGCTGACCGCTTCCAGGTTGAGCAGCGTCTTTCCCAGCAGGCTGAGTTCCGGGGGCACGCGCAGTCCGCACGAGGTGGCCAGCACGGTCACATCAAGCACGAGGCGCCCTTCGGACTGGTTGCTGCGCGCACTGGCGGTGGCGTAGCGCGCCACGCGCTGGCCGATCTCGCGGATGAAGCGCTCTTCGTCGAAGTCCTCCAGGCGTGTGCCCATGGCGATGACATCCTGCGCCACGTCCTCGCCTCGGCCATCCACTGCGGCAAACAGCAACTTCAGCAACTGGTCGCGGCGGCGTGGCGGCACGTGCGCCACCATGCCCAGGTCCAGGAGCGCCAAGCGCCCGTCGTGGGTCAGCAGCACGTTACCCGGGTGGGGGTCGGCATGGATTTCGCCGTGGATGAACATCTGGTCGAGGTAGCCACGCATCAACGCGCCGGCCAGTTCGCCCAGCGATGCCTCGGTGCGCCGCAGGCCGCCCACGTTCGTGACCTTGATGCCATCCACCAGCTCCATGGTGAGGACGTTGTTGCGCGTCAGGTCCCAGGCGGGGCGGGGCACGAACAGCGTGGGATAGGCCTGCAGGTGGTCGTGGAACCGCTGCAGGTTCTCCGCTTCGATGTTGTAGTCCAGTTCGCGCAGCAGCGTCTTGCCGAACTCCGACACCCAGTCGGCGAAGTGCACGCGCCGGCCAAGGTCGGTGAAGCGGTCGGCCTTGGCGGCCAGCGCGGCCAACGCCTCCAGGTCGGCCTGGATGGTCGTAGCGATCCCGGGCCGCTGCACCTTGACGGCGACGCGTCGCCCGTCGCGCAACGTTGCCGCATGCACCTGGCCGATGGACGCCGCACCCAGGGGCATTTCCTCGAACTCGGTAAACACCTTGCCGAGGCGCGCGCCGAGCGATGCTTCCACCGCATCACGCACCACGGGGAATGGCAGTGGCTGCACATCGTCCTGCATGCGTTGCAGCGCTTCCAGATAGTCCGGAGGCACCATGTCCGGCCGCGTGGAGAGCGCTTGGCCAATCTTCACGAAGGTGGGTCCCAGCGCCTCCAGGTCGGCCACGAACGCTTCCGGCCCGATATCGCCTTCGCTGTTATTGGGCGCGCCCTCCACCGGCACGTCGAGCCCGGTGAACACGCCAGCGGCGCGGTGCTTGAACAGGAAGCCGACGATCTGGGCAGTACGGGCGAGGCCCTGGGGCTGTGCGTCCATGGATGAGTTCTCGAGAGAGCGAAAGTGAAACGGCGGTGGCCAAGCCCTGCGACTGGCAGAAACAACGCTGGCCCTCAGCGGGCCAGCGTCACTTCAAGGGTTGGGGCATCCTGCCCCGTCAATGGACGCTTAGCGGCCGTCGCGGTCGGCGTCGCCCGGCATGGCGCGTTCGATGTAGTGCCAGCCGTCACGCACGGCGCCCTTGGCTTCGGTCCACGCCAGGCGCGACTCGGCGCGGGACTCGTCCCACTCACGTGCCAGCTTGTCCTCGACGTCCTCGAAGCGCTGGCCGCGGTACTTGTCGTAGTTCTGGTAGCCGTACTGGTAGGCCGGCGCGTAGTCGTTCCAGTTGCGGTCGGCGTTGTAGTACGAGGTGGTGGTGTAGTTGTTGTGGAAGTAGTCGTTGTACTCGGTCGGATTCACGGCCTCGGCGATCGCGCCACCGGCCTTCGCGCCGGCGACCGCACCAACCACGGCACCCACGGCAGTGCCCACCGGGCCGCCGATGGCGGTGCCTGCGACGGCACCCGCGAGGGCGCCTGCGCCCGCGCCAGTACCTTCACCGATGCTGTGATCCTTCTTGATATCAGACATGTCGTTTGCTCCGTGGGGTGTTGGGAATACGGCGCGTCGTCGGCCGTGGCAACACCATGGCGCCATCGCGGTCGAGAACCGGTGAAGCAAACGCTATGAATGCGTGACGATTCACATTCCTGCGTGCAAGGTGACCATCGCCTTCACTCCGACGCTTCGCCCGCCAACGACAAGACCCACGCCAGCACCTTAGGCTCGGCGGCAGCAAGTACGGAACGCAGCCGCGCGCGAGCCGGCGCAAGGCGGCGGCGTGCGCAGGTTAACCCGACGTCCGGCACACCGTCGCTCGGTGCCAGGCGCATGATGTGCGCGGCCGCATGCCCTCGGCATCGCCACGCCCGAAGGCAAACAGGCCGCCCACCGTACAGGGGCCTTCCCTCGCGCAGGATTTCGCCATGAACCGCTCCCCTCATCAATTTTTCGTGCTCGCGGTCGCGGGCACGCTCGCTGCGACCTCGCCCGCTTACGCCGGAGAGGCGTCCCCGAAAGCCGACGATGCGGCACTGGTACGCAGTGCCATGAGCGCGGCACCGCCGAAGGTGGCCGAAGGCGCCGCCATTGCCGCGATGAATGCGGACGGCAGCATGCGGACGCTGCGGGCCGGCACCAATGGATTCACCTGCATGCCGGATAACCCCGCCACGCCCGGTCCCGACCCGATGTGCATGGACGCCAACGCACTCGCGTGGGCCCACGCGTGGATTGGGCACACCGCGCCCCCCCCCGGGAAGATCGGTTTCATGTACATGCTGGAGGGCGGCACTGACGCCAGCAACACCGACCCCTATGCCACCAAGCCCACGCCGGGCAACCACTGGGTCAAGACCGGCCCGCACGTGATGATCGTCAACGCCGATCCCGCGTTCTACGCGCTCTACCCCCGCGACGCCGATCCCGACACCTCGGTGCCGTACGTGATGTGGCCCGATACGCCCTACCAGCACCTGATGATTCCAGTGAAATAACGCTCCGCGGCGGCGGACGACGCCCCTTCCGCCGCCGCTCCCGCCGTTCATCACGGCGGCAAGAACCTCAGCGCCGCGTGACGAAAATCGCGCCCAAAGGTCCTCACGGCGCTGAAATATTCAGTCACGGTCTGGAAAGTTCAATTCTGTGATCATGCGCGCGGCGCTAGCGTCGTCGCCATGGACACGATCACCCACTCGTCGCACTCCCGTCGCTCGCTGCCCGTGCTGCTGAGCGCTGCCCTTTTCGCGCTTGCCCTCGCCGCTGGCACCACCGCACGCGCCTCATCGCTGGACCTCGACCTGCAGCCGGGCGAGTTCCAATGGCAATCGGAAATCCCCGACGACGGTCCAACAGTGATCGTGGTCAGCCTGCCGGAGCAACGCCTGCACGTGTATCGCGAAGGTCGTCGCGTCGGCGTTTCCACCATCAGCAGTGGCAAGCCGGGCAAGGAAACGCCCACCGGCGTGTTCCCCATCCTGGAGAAGAAGCGCAAACACCGTTCCAACCTCTACAACGACGCGCCGATGCCGTTCATGCAGCGCCTCACGTGGGATGGGATTGCGTTGCATGCGGGCCAACTGCCGGGCTACCCCGCATCGCATGGTTGCATCCGGCTGCCGCACGCTTTCGCGGCCCAGCTGTTCGAGCTTACCGAGCGTGATCACACCCTCGTGGTCGTGGCGGACGAC
>CBFGOS010000077.1:0-8365 GCA_965650425.1 uncultured Lysobacter sp.
GCTCGTCGGGCTCATAACCCGAAGGTCGCAGGTTCAAATCCTGCCCCCGCTACCACATTCGAGACGCGGCACTGGTTGGATCGGTGCCCCGAAGCTTGGCCCCTCGGGGCCGCTTCACGGCTCGGGTGCTTGGGCTTGGTGACGCGCACTGCTCACGCGTCACGCCGACATCCAGTTGTACCGGACAAGGGGCCCATCGGGCCCCTTGTTGCGTTCGGGGCAATTAATATTCGTAGACCGCTGGATTTGCAGTAGCCACTTGCAAGCCAACATCGCAGGAGCTCGCACGCGTGACGGACAAGGCGACCGAAATTTCCAATCTGCTGGCCCCGACCGTGTCGTCGTTGGGCGTCGAGTTGCTGGGCGTGGAGTACCTGCCGTCGCCGGGCGGCGCGACCCTGCGTCTGTACATCGACATGCCGGAAGGCACCGAGCCGGGCGAGGACGGCGAACCACGCATGGTCGGCATCGACGAGTGCGAGGCCGTGAGCCGCGAGGTGTCGGCCCAGCTGGACGTCGAAGACCCGATCAGCGGCAATTACACGCTGGAAGTGTCCTCACCGGGCATTGATCGCCCGCTGTTCACCGCCGCGCATTTCGTGCGTTTTGCGGGTGAGTCGGCGAAGGTGACGCTGAAGCTTCCGCAAGATGGCCGCCGTCGCCTGCAAGGGCGCATCGACGCGGTCGAAGGCGACATGGTCACCTTCAGCATCGACGGCACGCCGTTCGTGGTGTCGGTCGACAACATCGAAAAGGCGCGCCTGGTCCCCGATTGGGTGGCCCTGGGCATGGCGCCTGCCAAGGACAAGTCCGGTCGCGACGCGCGGCCGGGCAAGAGCAAATCCAACAAATCCACCAAAAAGCCGGCGGCCGACAAGCCGTCCCGTGCGGAGTAATCGAGATGAGCAAGGAACTGTTGCTGGTCGTTGATGCGGTAGCCAACGAGAAGGGCGTGCCGCGGGAAGTCATCTTCGAGGCGATCGAGGCCGCGCTGGCGTCGGCGGCCAAGAAGCGCTATCAGGACGAGGACGTGCTGGTGCGCGTCAAGATCGACCAGAAGGACGGCAGCTACGAAACCTTCCGCCGGATGGAGGTCGTGGCCGACGACGTGGTCATGGATTCGGTCGACCGCCAGATCCGCCTGATGGATGCCGTCGACGAGGTCGAGGGCGTCGAGGTCGGCGACTACATCGAAGAACAGATCGAGAACCCGGAGTTCGGGCGCATTGCCGCGCAGGCCGCCAAGCAGGTGATCGTGCAGCGCGTGCGCGAGGCCGAGCGCCAGCAGGTCGTGGACGCCTGGAAGGACCGCGTGGGCGAGCTGGTCACCGGCATTGTCAAGCGCGTGGAACGCGGCAACATCTACGTGGACCTGGGCGGCAACGCCGAGGCCATCATCCCCAAGGACAAGGGCATTCCGCGCGACGTGGTCCGCACCGGCGACCGCATCCGTGGTTACCTGTTCGACGTGCGCAACGAACCCCGTGGCCCGCAGCTGTTCATCAGCCGCGCCGCGCCGGAGTTCATGATGGAACTCTTCAAGCTCGAGGTGCCGGAAGTCGGCCAGGGCCTGGTGTCGATCATGGCCTGCGCCCGCGACCCGGGCGATCGCGCCAAGATCGCGGTGCTTGCGCATGACAACCGTACCGATCCCATCGGTGCGTGCATCGGCATGCGCGGTTCGCGCGTGCAGGCGGTGAGCAACGAGCTCAACGGCGAGCGCGTGGACATCGTGCTGTGGTCGGACAACCCGGCACAGTTCGTGATCAACGCGATGGCGCCGGCCGAGGTGCAATCGATCATCGTTGATGAGGAAAAGCACTCGATGGACCTCGCGGTCGCTGAAGAGCGGCTCGCCCAGGCGATCGGCAAGGGCGGCCAGAACGTTCGCCTCGCCAGCCGACTGTCGGGTTGGCAACTGAACGTGATGACCCAGGACCAGGTCGCGGCCAAGTCGGAGGCCGAGCAGGCCGCCGCCCGCCAGCTGTTCATGGACAAGCTGGAAGTGGACGAGGAAATCGCTGGCATCCTGGTGTCGGAAGGCTTCAACACCGTCGAGGAAATCGCCTACGTGCCGGTCGGCGAGCTGCTGGCGGTCGAGGGCTTCGACGAGGACATCGTCGAGGAGTTGCGCTCGCGTGCCCGCGACGCCCTGCTCAACGACGCGCTGGCTGCGGAGGAACAGCTGGAGGAACACCAGCCCGCCGCCGACCTGCTCTCGCTGGAGGGCATGGACGAGGCGACGGCCTATGCCTTGGCCGCGCGTGGCGTCGTGACCCGCGACGACCTGGCGGACATGGCCACCGACGAGCTCACCGATATCGAGGGCATCGACCAGGAACGCGCCGCGGCGCTGATCATGGAAGCCCGCAAGCACTGGTTCGAGTAATTCCGGATGGATCACGACCCTGAACAGGGGTCGGCCGCCACCGCAGGGCTAGAATCGCTCCATCATGCGCGGGATGCGTCCCGCGCCACGAGGACACGGAATCGAATGTCGCAGCAAACCACAATCCGCAAGCTGGCCGCACTGGTTAACACGCCGGTCGAGAAGCTGCTGGAACAGCTCGCCGAAGCCGGCATGCCGTTCAGCGGCCCCGACCAGGTCGTGACCAGCATCGAGAAGGTCAAGCTGCTTGGCTTCCTCAAGCGCTCGCACGGCAAGGTCGAGTCCGCCGACGAGGCAGGCGAGGCGCCGAAGAAGATCACCCTCAACCGCAGCCGCAAGCAGGAAATCACGGTGGGCGGCAGCAAGGGTGCCAAGACCACCGTAGACGTGGTCGTGCGCAAGAAGATCACCCTTTCGCCGCGCGATGCCGCTGCCGAGAAGGCCGGCCCGGTGACCGATGAGCGCGCCGAAATCCTGCGCAAGCTGGAGGAGTCGCGCCAGCGCAACCTGGACGAACAGCGCCGCCTGGCCGAGACCGACCGTCAGCGTGCCGAAGAGCAGGACCGCGCCCGACGCGAAGCCGAGGAGGCTGCGCGCCTGAAGGCCGAAGCCGACGCCCGCGCAGCACTCGAGGCGGCCGGCGTTGTGTCCGCGGACGAGCAAGCCCCGGCCCGCAAGCCGGCGCCCGCCCATGCCCACGCCCATCCCAAGCCCGCCGTGGCGCCGCGCGCCGACGCGACGCGCGCACCCGCGCACAAGCCGCGTGGCTCGCACGCGATGGTGGCCGGCGTCGAGGACGACGATCGTGCCAGCCGCTTTGCCGGCCAAATGCACTTGAGTGCCTCCGACCGTGCCCGCCGCTCCACCGGGGCGCGTGGCAAGCCGGCCGGTGGCAACCGACCGCGCCGTGGTTCCGAGCAGGCCCGCACCGGTGGTGGCAAGCACGCCTTCGAACGCCCCACGGCGCCTGTCGTGCGCGAGGTGGCCATCGGTGACACGATCACCGTGGCCGACCTGGCGCAGAAGCTCGCGATGAAGGGCGGCGAGGTGGTCAAGGCGCTGTTCAAGATGGGCGTCATGGCGACCATCAACCAGTCCATCGACCACGACACCGCGGTGCTGGTCACCGAGGAGTTGGGTCACGTCGCGCTGAAGGCCGATGCCGGCAACGTCGAAGACGCGCTGCTGGCGCACGTCGAGGACACGCAAGGCGAGAAGCTCGCGCGTCCGCCGGTCGTCACCATCATGGGTCACGTCGACCACGGCAAGACCTCGCTGCTCGATTACATCCGCCGCACCAAGGTGGTGTCCGGTGAAGCCGGTGGCATCACCCAGCACATCGGTGCCTACCACGTCGAAACCGACCGTGGCGTCATCAGCTTCCTCGACACCCCGGGCCACGCCGCGTTCTCCGCGATGCGTGCCCGCGGCGCCAAGCTGACCGACATCGTGGTGCTGGTCGTGGCCGCCGACGATGGCGTGAAGCCGCAGACGCGCGAAGCGGTGCAGCATGCGAAGGCGGCGAAGGTGCCGCTGATCGTGGCCGTCAACAAGATCGACAAGTCCGACGCCGACCCGCTGCGCGTGAAGAACGAGCTGCTGGCCGAGGAAGTGGTGGCCGAAGAGTTCGGTGGTGACACCCAGTTCGTCGAGATCTCGGCCAAGACCGGCCAGGGCATCGACGCGCTGCTCGACGCGATCTCCATCCAGGCCGAACTGCTCGAACTGAGCGCAGTGCGCGACGGTCGCGCGAGCGGCGTGGTGATCGAGTCCTCGCTGGACAAGGGCCGTGGCCCGGTTGCCACCGTGCTGGTCCAGTCGGGCACCCTGAAGAAGGGCGACTACCTGGTCTGCGGCGTGCAGTACGGCCGCGTGCGCGCGCTGTTCGACGAGCGTGGCGAGCAGGTGCCGGAAGCGACCCCGTCGATCCCGGTGCAGGTGCTCGGCCTGTCGGGCGTGCCGGATTCGGGCGACGACTTCGTGGTCGTCGACGACGAGCGCCTGGCCAAGGACGTCGCGCAGCAGCGTGACGCCAAGCGCCGCGAGTCGCGCCTGGTCGCCCAGGCGGGCAACCGCATGGAAGACATCCTGGCCCAGATGGGCTCGGGCGAGGGCCAGCAGACGCTCAACCTGGTGGTCAAGGCCGACGTGCACGGTTCGGTGCAGGCCCTGCGCGAGGCCCTCACCGGCCTGTCGACCGACGCGATCCGCATCAATGTCATCGGTTCGGGCGTGGGCGGCATCACCGAGTCCGATGCCACCCTCGCCTCGACCTCGAAGGCGACGATCATCGGCTTCAACGTCCGTGCCGATGCTTCGGCGCGCAAGGTCATCGAGACCAACGGCGTCGACCTGCGTTACTTCTCGATCATCTATGACGTGATCGACCAGGTGAAGCAGGTGGCGTCCGGCCTGCTGGGCGTGGAGATCCGCGAAGAGATCATCGGCATCGCCGAGGTTCGCGACGTGTTCCGCAGCTCCAAGTTCGGCGCAGTCGCCGGCTGCATGGTGGTCGAGGGCGTGGTCAAGCGCTCCAAGCCGATCCGCGTGCTGCGCGACAACACCGTGGTCTTCGAGGGCGAGCTGGAATCGCTGCGCCGCTTCAAGGAGAACGTGGACGAAGTGCGCAACGGCACCGAGTGCGGTATCGGCGTGAAGGCGTACAACGACGTCAAGCCGGGCGACCAGATCGAGTGCTTCGAGCGCATCGAAGTGGCGCGTACCCTCTAAGCCATGGCACAGAAGTCGTTCTACCGAAGTGATCGCGTGTCCGCCCAGCTCCGTCGTGAGCTGGGCAAGATCGTGCACCAAACCGTGCGTGAGCACGGCCTGCCGTCGCTCAGCGTGTCCGACGTGGAGGTCACCCGTGACCTGGCGCACGCCAAGGTGTTCGTGACCGCGTTGCTGCAGGAGAGTTCTGCCGCCGCGGTCAAGGAATTGAAGGCATTGACGCCGGAAATGCGCTACCAGCTGGGCCGCGCGATGAAGCTGCGGCACGTCCCGGAGTTGCACTTCCACTATGACGATTCGGTCGACAAGGGCGAACGCATCGACCTGCTGCTGCGCGATCTGCCCGACCTGCGGGACGAGGCGGAAGGCGGTGACGACGAGCCCGATACCGACGGGTCGAAGTGATCCTGGAAGGCGGCTCCGGCCGCCTTTTTCACGACTGGACTGGGAATGAGCAGGAAAGCGCGCACCGTATTCCGTCCGCTGCACGGCATCGTGTTGCTGGACAAGCCGCAGGGGCTGAGCTCCAACCAGGCACTGCAACGCGTGCGGCATCTGTTCCGCGCAGAGAAGGGCGGCCACACCGGCGCGCTGGACCCCTTGGCGACCGGGCTGCTGCCGCTATGCCTGGGCGAGGCGACCAAGATCGCCGGACTGCTGCTGGGTGCGTACAAGGCGTATGAGACGGTGGCGGTCCTGGGCACCACTACCGACACCGATGATGCCGACGGCGTGGTGCTGCAGGAGCGGGCCGTGCCCGCGCTGGATGACGACGCCATCGAGGCAGCGTTGAGGCCATTGATTGGCGTGATCCAACAGCGTGCCCCGATCTACTCGGCGCTCAAGCAGGGCGGCGAGCCGTTGTATGCGAAGGCCCGCCGGGGCGAGGCGATCGAGGCCCCGGTGCGCGAGGTGGAAGTGCGCGGAATTCGCCTGCTCGGCCGCGACGGCAACCAGGTGCGGCTGCACGTGGAATGTGGGTCTGGCACCTACATCCGCAGTCTGGTGCGCGACCTGGGTGAGGCGCTGGGCTGCGGGGCCCATGTCGCCGTGCTGCGGCGCCTGTGGGTGGAGCCCTTCACCGCACCGCGGATGTGGACGCTGGAGGACCTGGAGTCGCTGGCCGCCGAGGGCGAGGACCGGCTCATGGAAGCATTGCTGCCGCTTGAGGCCGGACTGGCCGGATTCCCGCATGTCACGCTGGATGCGGCCGGCGCATTGCGCTTGGGACGAGGCCAGACGGTCGCGTTGCCAATTCCGGCCGCCGACGGTCTCGTCGCCGTGCTGGATGAGACAGGGCGCGCGCTGGGGCTGGGGCAAGTGCAAGCGGGTGTGCTGCGGGCGCAACGCCTGTTCATCTGGGCGGTCGCCTAGTCACGTGCGCCTGCGCCAATCGCGGGCCGGGCAGGGTTCCGAATCAGTAAAACCTTGTTCCGGAAGCCCTCGCGGGCTACAATTCGCGGGCTTTCAACAGCAAGCAGGCACCCATCGGGTGCTTTTTTCCTTTGGCAAAGGCGGGCCAAGCGGTGCGTCGGCGTATAACGCGTTCCGATTCGCTTCTGCAGGCCTCGCGTCACGAGATATCGCAATGTCCATTGATACCAGCAAGATCATCGAAGACAACAAGCGCGGCGCCAACGACACCGGTTCGCCGGAAGTCCAGGTCGCCCTGCTGACCGCCCGCATCGAGCAGCTCACCGAGCACTTCAAGCAGCACAAGCAGGATCACCACAGCCGTCGTGGCCTGCTGATGATGGTCAACAACCGTCGCAGCCTGCTTGACTACCTGAAGCGCAAGGACGTCGAGCGCTACAAGGCCCTGATCGAGAAGCTCGGTCTGCGTCGCTAACCGAGACACCCGCCGCGGCGCAGTGATGCGCCGCGGTTCGTTTTTGGGGGCCGCCGGACGTGCGGTGCCCAGGCAGTACAGGCGGCTCGGGGCCGCCGAACGCGAGGGGCAGGGGCCCAACGCGTAACGCATCGAAATTCGAAGGAAACCAACGTGGCAAAAATTACCAAGACCTTCCAGTACGGCAAGCACCAGGTCACCCTGGAAACCGGTGAGATCGCCCGCCAGGCCGGCGGCGCCGTCCTCGTCAAGATGGATGACACTGTTGTGCTGGTGGCTGCTGTCGCCGCCAAGACCGCACGCGAAGGCCAGGACTTCTTCCCGCTGACGGTCGACTACCAGGAGAAGTTCTACGCCGGTGGCCGTATCCCGGGTGGCTTCTTCAAGCGCGAAGGCCGCGCGACCGAGAAGGAAACGCTGACCTCGCGCCTGATCGACCGCCCGATCCGTCCGCTGTTCCCGGAAGAGTTCAAGAACGAAGTCCAGATCATCGCCACGGTGATGTCGCTGAACCCGGAAGTGGACGGTGACATCCCGGCCCTGCTGGGTGCCTCGGCCGCGGTCGCCCTGACCGGCGCCCCGTTCCAGGGCCCGATCGGCGCCGCCAAGGTGGGCTACAAGAACGGCGAGTACATCCTCAACCCGTCGACCAGCGAGCTGCTGGAGTCGGACCTGGAGCTGGTTGTCGCCGGCACCCAGAGCGCCGTGCTGATGGTTGAGTCCGAAGCCAAGGAGCTGTCGGAAGACGTGATGCTGGGTGCGGTGATGTTTGGTCACCAGCAGATGCAGATCGCGATCAACGCCATCAACGAACTGGTTGCCGAAGCCGGCACCCAGAAGTGGGACTGGGTTGCCCCGGCCAAGAACGACGCGCTGATCGGCGCGCTCAAGGCTGCCATCGGCAACCGTCTGGCTGACGCGTTCCAGATCCGCAACAAGCTCGAGCGTCGCGACGCGATCTCGGCGCTGAAGAAAGACGTGCTGGCGTCGCTGGCTGGCCAGTTCGAAGCCAACGGCTGGAACCCCGCCGACGCTGCCAAGGAATTCGGCGAGCTTGAGTACCAGACCATGCGTAACGCCGTGCTGAGCACGAAGGTGCGCATCGACGGCCGCGCGCTCGACACGATCCGTCCGATCAGCTCGAAGGTGTCGGTGCTGCCGCGTACCCACGGCTCCTCGCTGTTCACCCGCGGCGAGACCCAGGCGATCGTGGTCGCCACTCTCGGCACCGCACGTGACGGCCAGATCATCGACGCCGTCTCGGGCGAGTACAAGGAGCACTTCCTGTTCCACTACAACTTCCCGCCGTACTCGGTCGGTGAAGCCGGCCGCATGATGGGCCCGAAGCGCCGCGAGATCGGCCACGGCCGCCTCGCCAAGCGCGGCGTGCTCGCCGT
>CBFGOS010000078.1:0-8330 GCA_965650425.1 uncultured Lysobacter sp.
GTGCCCGAATCCTGCATCAATCGGGGATGTTGGCTTCGACAAGCTGCGCCAGCAGCCCGAGCGACTCCTGCCAGCCCAGATAACACGCCGCTGCCGGGATCACTGCGGGCACGCCCTCCTGGACGATGGCAATGTCCGTGCCGACCACGACAGGCGTCAACTGGATGGTCACGATCATCTCGCCCGGCAGGTTGGGATCGTCGAATCGATCGGTGTGGCGGATGCGCTCGTTGGGCACCAGTTCCAGGTACTCACCGCCAAACGAATGGCTGCTACCGGTGCTGAAATTGGTGAAGGACATCCGGTAGTTGCCACCCACGCGCGCATCAACGTGATGCACCGTGCCGGTGAATCCGTGCGGCGGTAGCCACTTCACCATCGCCTCGGGGGTCAGGAAGGCCCGGTAGACGCGCTCAGGTGGCGCGCGCAGCACGCGATGCAACCGGATGGTGTTGGTATCCATCGCCATTCACTCCTGATCGCCACGTTCACTGGTGATCATCGCACCCTCGCGCATGGCACGGGTGACCGGCGTGTTGGCCACGATGTCCAGCAGGCGATTCCACTGCGCGTCGGTCAAAGGCTGGTCCGAATGCAGCCGGCGGTGGATGTGCATTCTGTTGTCGTCGTCTGCCGTCAGCTTCAGCTCCACGCGGAACTCACCCAGGTCCCAACCTTTGCGCTCGGCGTACATGCGAAGGGTGATGGCCGTGCAGGCCGATAACGAAGCGAGGTAGAGATCGAACGGCGCGGGGCCTGTACCCTGCCCGCCCAGCGCGGGTGGTTCGTCGGCCACCAGCTCATGGCGGCCAACGTGGATGCGGTGGGCGTAATTGACGCCCGTGGAAACGATGCTGGCTTTGGCGATGGGCCGCATGGCACGAATCCCTCAGTGCGAGTCCTGATCTTACTCCGGACAAACCTCAAGGTATTGGCGCAAACGTCACCTTGGTCGAAATCGCGACCTCGTTGGGAATGAGGTCGGTATCGGCCCAGTCACCCGCGCCCACGCCAAAGTCGAGTCGCTTTACGGTTGCCTTGCCGGTCAGCACCGGCTTGGCACCAGGCGTCCAGGTGAAGGTCAGCGTAACCGGCTTGCTGACACCGCGCAGGGTCAAGACGCCGTCGGCCGCGTACTTGTTGCCACCGAGCGGACGGAATCCGTTGGCCGTGTAGCGCGCCTGCGCGAACTTGGCCACGTTGAAGAAATCCGCGCTCTGAAGCGTGCTGTCGCGGTCGCCGTTTCTCGTCGTCGCGCCGGCCAGTGGAATGATCACATCCAGCTTGGCGGCCTTCGGCGTCTTCGGGTCGAAGCTGAGCGTGGTTCGGAAGCCCGGAAACTGGCCGCTGAACACCTCGCCCTGGTACTGACTGGCAAAGCTGAGCGCCCCGGCCGCCTGCGCGTAATTCGCGGCAGCGGATGGTCCGGCGGCAAGCAGTGCTGCGCCGAGCGACAGGGTCAGCAATAGGGGTTTGAACGTCATTTCAGTGCTCCGGTTCGATCATGTCGGGTGCGGCGCGTTGCGGCAGCGTGGGCAGCATCCGCACCAGCGTGTCGTCGCGTTGGACGACGTGGTGGTAGAGGGCCGCGGCCGCATGCAGCGCCACCAGCGCCACCAGCAACCAGAAGCCGTATTCATGGAGCCCCGCCGCCAACTCGGCAAGGACCGGATTGCGGCTGGCCAAGGCCGGCAGGTTGTACAGCTTGAACCACTGTAACGGGTAGCCCGATGCCGAGTTGAACAGCCACCCACTGAGGGGGATGGCGAACATCAGCGCATAAAGCGCCACGTGCGTCAGCGTTGCCACGCGCGCCTGCCATGTCGGCGTACCGACCACCGCAGCCGGCGCCCCGGCATACAGCCGCCATGCCAGCCTCACCGCCACCAGCGCCAGCAGTGTCAGTCCCAGCGATTTGTGCAGCGCATAGGTGCTGATCTTGGCCGGGGTATTGGGCATGTCGACCATGCCCAATCCCAACCAGGCGATCCACACCAGCAGCACCAGGATCGACCAGTGCAGCAACTGGCTCACCACGCCCCAACGGTCCGATCGATTCTTCACGTCCATGCCGCGTACCCGTTATGGCAAACGCGGCAGGTCGAACACCAGCAGCTCGGCGGCGGTACCCTGCTCCACCTCCACGCGCTGTTCGTCGGCAAAGAGCAGCGCATCGCCGGCCGAAAGCGCATGGCCATTGACCACCGCCTTGCCGCGCGCCAGGTACACATACGCCAGGCGGCCCTGCGCCAGCTCCAGCGTGGTGCATTCGCCCGCATCGAACAGGCCGGCGTACATGCGCGCGTCCTGGTGGATGGTCACCGAGCCATCGGCGCCGTCGGCACTGGCCACCAGCCGCAGGCGCCCGCGCTTTTCCGCTTCCGGATAGGCCTTCTGCTCGTAGCCGGGCTTGATGCCACGTACCGCCGGGATGATCCAGATCTGCAGGAAGTGGGTCGTGCCCTGCTGGTCATGGTTGTACTCCGAGTGCGTGATGCCGGTGCCCGCGCTCATGCGCTGCACCTCGCCCGGCACGATGGTGGCGCCGTTGCCCATCGAGTCCCGGTGCGCCAACGCGCCATCGAGCACGTAGCTGATGATCTCCATGTCCTGGTGCGGATGGGTGCCAAAGCCCTGCCCGGCCTGCACGCGGTCTTCGTTGATCACGCGCAGCGGGCCCCAATGCACGTGGCGCGGATCGTGGTAGCCGGCAAAAGAAAAGCTGTGCCACGAATCCAGCCAGCCATGGTTGGCATGGCCGCGCTCGTTGGCGGGTCGAAGGGTAATCATGGTGAACCTCCGGTTTCGGTGGGCGAAGCGTGTGCGTCGCCGGACCGAGGCAGTTTCGTTGACCACCAATTCGGAATAAATAAGCCGTCACGGCACCAATTGTTCCAAATATGGACCAATGAAACTGCCGTGCGCCGCGACCGTTCCCGCCACGCCATACTGGCCGCCTTTCACCGTCCGGGATGACGCCATGTATCGACTGCACATCGCCAACAAGAACTACTCCTCCTGGTCGCTGCGCCCGTGGGTGCTGATGCAAGTGCAGGGTATTCCCTTCGAGGAATCGCTGACGCCGTTTGCCGCGGCAGGCGCGCCGAACCCGTTCCGTTCCTTTTCGCCCAGCGGCCAGGTGCCTTGCCTGGTCGATGGCAGTCGCGCCATGTGGGATTCGCTGGCGATCACCGAGTACCTCGCCGAGCGGCACGCAGGGGTATGGCCGGCCGATGAAGTGGCCCGCGCCTGGGCGCGGTGCGCGGCGGCAGAGATGCATTCGGGCTTTCGAAGCCTGCGCACCCAGTGTGGGATGAACTGCGGCGTGCGCGTTGCGCTGGACGCAATCTCGCCCGGTACCCAGGCCGACCTGGCACGCATCGATGCCCTGTGGAACGAGGGCCTGGCCCGCTTCGGCGGACCGTTCCTCGCGGGGCCGGAATTCACGGCGGTCGACGCGTTCTACGCCCCGGTGGCGTTCCGCATCCAGTCCTACAACCTGCCGCTCTCGCAGCCGTCAATGGACTATGCGGCGCGCCTCAGGGCCTTGCCGGCGATGAAGGCGTGGTACGACGCTGCGCTCGCGGAAACCTGGCGCGATGAGGCCCACGAACTCGAGATGCGCGAAGCGGGTCGCGTCGTGCAGGATCTGCGCACCCCATCGGCCTGAGCCAGAGGTGCGCAGGCGGTTCAGGGCATGAAGCCGCCCGCGAGCCCAGACGGGTGCGCGGGACCGCCGTTCACCCAGGCCCAGACCACGGCCACGGCCAAGGCCAAGCCCAGCACGCTTCGCAGTATTCGCTCCACCCGGTCACCCCGGGACGGTCTGTGTGTGCTCATGGCGGCGTCCCCCTGTTTCACGGTGTCAATGAAACGCCGGTAATCACGGGATGTCTGCGATGCGGGTCACAGCACGGGTAGCGCGCGCACGTGATGAACGCCCAATTGCGAAGCAGGCCGTATTTCCCGCCGCACCCTGACCGGGCGCTGAGCGGCCACGTCATTCAGTTCGAATGCCCAGCAAGGGGCGGTACCAGGCCTCGAAATCGGCACGCATGTCCGCGCTCAGCGTGTGGTCAACGGGATACAGGCGCGTGGAATGTGTCACGCCCAGTTGCGTGAGCCAGGCGTCCGCGCGTTCCGCCCAGACCACCGGAAGCTTGCTGTCGTGGATGCCGTGACCGATGAAGCCCTGGACGGTGCGCAGTCGCTCAGTGGCGGCCAGGTTGGCCTCCAGCTCCGGCAGGATGCGACCGGCCAGCACACCGAAACCGGCCACAATCTCGGGCGCGGTCAGTGCGACGCTGGCACTCATGATGCCGCCTTGGCTGAAACCGGCGACGACGGTGCGCGACGGCGCGATGCCATGCCGGCGCTGCAGCGCCCGGATCCAATGGATCAAGGCGAGGCGGCTCGCTTCGGCTTCTTCCGGCACGATCTGGGGGCCGACGGGCGTAAAGGCCACACGAAACCAGCCGAACTGCCCCGGACCAAACGCCAGGCGCCCTTGGGGGAGCACCACCAACACGTCGCTTCCGGCCGTGCGAGCCAGGTCGGCGAGTTGCGTCTCGTTGCCGCCTACGCCGTGCAACAGGACCAGCAATGCGGCGGGCGACTCCGGTGCCGGCTGCGCCACGCGCCATGCCAGGCCCGTATCGGCATCGCGTTCCACTTCGCCCATCGTCATCATCGCCATGGTCGTGCGCGACTCACTGTCGGGGAGCGGACGCGCTGGCGTCGCTCCACAGGTACGAATCCATCGACAGCACGCCGTAGGTCATGCCGCCCTCGATGAACCGGGCGGCATCCGTGGTTTTGCTGGCTCCCAGCGCCACCAGCAGCGGCAGGTAGTGCTCCTCGGTCGGATGGGCCCGTTGTGCGTGCGGCGCACGGCGGCGGTAATCGACCAGGCCTTCGACGTCACGGCGCTCAACGGCCGCATTCACCCAGTCGGCGAACTGCTGGGCGTACTCGGGGTCCCGAATGTGCTGGCGGAACTCGTACAGATTGTGGGTCATGCTGCCCGAGCCAACGATCAACACACCCTGCTCGCGGAGCGGAGCCAGCGCGGCGCCCAGGCGCAGCGCGCCCGCCGCGTCGATGTCATGAGGCAGCGACACCTGGAACGACGGCACGTCGCCCTGTGGCCGCAGGTGGCGCAGCGGCACCCAGGCACCATGGTCTAGACCGCGATCCGGGTCGATGGCCACGTCAAACCCGGCGTCCGTCAGCAGCTTGGCGGCCTGCGCGGCCAACTCCGGCGCGCCGTCCACGTTGTAGCGCAACGTATACAGCACCGGCGGAAATCCGCCGAAATCGTGGATGGTCTCAGGCCGGGCGCTGGTCATGACCCGCACACCACCGCGCGTCTGCCAGTGGGGCGATACCACCAGCACGGCGCGTACGTCCGTCAGGGACTCACCCAACGCGTGCAGGCGCGGCCCCAACAAGCCGGGCTCGACAGCAAACATCGGCGATCCGTGCGACACAAACAGGGACGGCGCGGTGGCCATGGCGGTACTCCTTGGAAGCGGGCCAGCGCGTGGCTGGCGTGGTTAAGCCAGTGTAGGAGCCCGCGCACACGCAACAAATGGATGCTCGGGTGACGTTACGTTCCATGGATGTAGCCAATTGCGGAGCATCGCAGACGCGTCTCCGGGTCCGCTATTCGCTATGTTGCGATGGCCGCACCGCCTCTTTTCGTCCCGAACAAGACCCCGATGCCCCTTCCCCTGCCTATCCCTCCCGACCACCCCTCGGAAGCACCCTTGGCCGGGACCGTCACCGTGATTGCCCACCGCGGGGCCAGCGCCCTGCGCCCCGAGCACACGCTGGCGGCATACGCGCAGGCGATTGCCGATGGCGCGGACTTCATCGAGCCCGACCTGGTATCCACGCGTGATGGCGTGCTTGTCGCGCGCCACGAAAACGAGATCAGCACCACCACCGATGTCGCCACCCGAGCCGAGTTCGCCAACCGCCGCCGACGGCAGGTGATGGACGGCCATCCGGTGGAAGGCTGGTTCACCGAAGACTTCACCCTGGCCGAATTGAAGACGCTTCGTACTCGCGAGCGTTTGTCCGGCTTTCGCTCCACGGCCTACGACGGCCAATTCCCGATTGCCACGCTGGACGAGATCATCGAACTGGCCGCCACCGAGTCAGTCCGCCTGGGGCGCTCGATTGGTCTTATCCCCGAACTCAAGAGCCCCACCCATTTCCGGCAACGAGGCCTGGCAATGGAAGATCGCCTGCTCGAGCGGCTGCACGCGCATCCCTTCACGCGCACAGCGCCGGTGGTGATCCAGTCATTCGAAGTGGGCAACCTGCGCTACCTGCGTGGCCGCCTTCAAGGGCGCCCCAACATCCGCCTGCTGCAGTTGCTGGGCGCGCCGGCCGAATGCCCCGTCGACCAGCGCGAAGGCCCCGGTTGCCCCTTGAGCTACGAACAGATGATGACGCCGGCGGGCCTGCAGGCTATTGCCGCGCATGCGCACGTGATTGGCCCGCCCTCTCGAGCCGTCATTCCGGTGACTCAGGAAGGCGCACTGGGCGCACCGACCTCGCTGGTGCGTGACGCCCATGCCGCGGGCCTGCAGGTGATGCCCTACACGTTTCGCCCCGAGAACCACTTCCTGCCACCTGCCCTCTGGCAGGGCGACGACCCGCGCACCGTCCACCGGGAAGGCTCCATCGCCGAGATCCGCGCCTATCTGGCCGCAGGCATCGATGGCTTCTTCACCGACCATCCTGCCTGGGGCCGCCTGGCGGTGGACGGGCCCTGATCGCGGGAATGGGCACCGGCGTTTGCGCGGACTGTCGCAGCCCCTGAGACCGTCTGTCGGCAGGCTGGTCGCGCCGCCCTCCCATTCACCCAACCACGCCCGGTTATGACTAATATTAGTCACATGAACCTGACCGACACCCAGCGCGCCATCCTCGACTTCATCCGCCAGCGGATCGAGGCCGACGGCGTGCCGCCCAGCCAGCTGGAGATCGCCGCGGCGTTCGGTTTCCGCCAGAACAAGTCGGCCAATTACCACCTCAAGGCGCTGGAAGACGCCGGCGCCATCGAGCGGGTGCCCGGCCAGGCCCGTGGCATCCGGCTGGTGGAACGGCGCCCGCGCCTACGCGGGCGTCCCGAGCAGTTGCGCCTGCCGGTGCTGGGCCAGGTCGCCGCCGGCCTGCCTATTGGCGCCGCCATCGGCAGTGACGCGGAGATCCTGATCGACCGGGTGCTGTTCTCCCCCACGCCTGACTACCTGCTGCGGGTAAAGGGCGACTCGATGCGCGAGGACGGCATTTTCGACGGCGACCTGGTGGCCGTGCATCGCACCAATGAGGCCCGCAACGGCCAAGTGGTCGTTGCTCGGATCGACGGCGAAATCACCATCAAGCGGCTGGAGATGCGCACCGGGCAGCTGCGCCTGCTGCCGCGCAATCCCGACTTCGCGCCCATCGAGGTGCCAGCCGGCGCCGACTTCGCCATTGAAGGCATCTACTGCGGTCTGGTGCGGCAGGGGTGAGCATGGGCACGGCGATGCCGCTGGAAGCCCTGTTGGATGCACGTCGGGTCTGGCGCGGGCAGTCGCATGCGCCCGCCTCGTCCACCTGCCCCACCGGGCATGCCGCACTGGACGCGGCCCTGCCCACGGGTGGCTGGCCGGAGGCGGCGCTGACCGAGCTGCTGGTACCCGCACCGGGCATGGGCGAGTTGCAGTTGCTGTGGCCCACGCTGGCGCGGCTGTCGGCCCCCGTCATCCCGGGCATCGACAAGCCCCCCGGCAAGGTCTTGAGCAAATCGCAGGGCAAGCCATCCAGAAGCGCCCCGCAGGCCGTGGACGGGCGCGTCATCGCGGTGGTCGCGCCACCCTGGCTGCCCTATGCCCCCGCATGGCAGGCGGCCGGGGTGCATTTGCCCCACCTGCAGGTGGTGCGCTGCGAGGGCCGTGATGCCCTGTGGGCCGCGGAACAATGCCTGCGCTCGGCCGCGTGTGCGGCCGTACTGTGCTGGGCGGACAAGGCCAACGATCGCGCCCTGCGTCGCCTGCAGGTGGCGTCTGAAACCGGGCAGTGCCTGGGCTTTGCCTTCCGCAGCCCCCAGGCGGCAAGCAACCCGTCACCGGCGGCACTGCGCCTGTTGCTGGAAAGCGCGCCACCCCGCGTGCGCGTGCTCAAGTGCCGCGGAGGCGCCGCCCCGGCACAGCCCCTTCGTCTGCACCTGGCGCATTGATGCGGGGCACACATGCACTGGGCTTGTCTGCTGCTGCCGCAACTGGCGCTGGATGGAGTCCTCCGTCGCCATCCCGCACCACACGAACCGCCGGCGC
>CBFGOS010000079.1:0-8284 GCA_965650425.1 uncultured Lysobacter sp.
TCGTAGATGCGCCGGTATTCGTCATACCACGAGTCCGAATGCACGAATCCGTGCCGCTCCAGCGGATACGACGCCAGCTCCCACTTGTCCTTGCGCAGTTCGATCAGCTTCTGCGCCAGCATCACCGAGTCCTTGTAGAACACGTTGTCGTCGATCATGCCGTGCGCGATCAGCAGGTGGTCCTGCAGTCCGGCCGCATGCTCGATCGGCGAGGAGCGCTTGTAGGCCTCGGGGTCCAGCACAGGCGTGTTGAGGATGTTGCTGGTGTACTCGTGGTTGTACTGCGACCAGTCGCTCACCGGGCGCAGCGCCGCGCCCGCCTTGAACGTGCCCGGCGAGCGGAACAACGCCATGAAGGTCATGAAGCCACCGTAACTGCCGCCGTAGATGCCGGCGCGGTCGCGGTCGCCCTGCTTGTTGGCGACCAGCCAGTCGAGGCCGTCCAGGTAATCCTCCAGCTCCGGATGCCCCATGTTGCGGTAGATGTCGGTGCGCCAGTCGCGGCCATAGCCCTCGCTGGCGCGGTAGTCCAGGTCGAGCACGACGTAGCCCTGCTGCACCAGCAGGTTGTGGAACATCTGCTCGCGGAAGTACGCCGGGTAGCGGTCATGCACGTTCTGCAGGTAGCCGGCGCCGTGCACGAACATCACGATCGGGTACTTGCGGCCCGGCTGGTAGGTCCTGGGGCCGTAGAACTTGCCCCACACCGTGCCCGCGCCATGCTTGCTTGGCACCTGCACGTACTCGGGCTCGATCCACGTGCGGGCCTTGAAGGCCGCGGTGCGCGTGTCGGTCAACATGCGGGCTTCGCCGCCATTGGCGTCGACCACGGCCAACTGTGCGGGCAGGTAGCTGTCGGAGTGGCGCACCAGCAACCGGCGACCATCCGGCGACACGCTGAAGTCCTCCACGCCGTCCAGCGCAGTCACTTCGCGCACGGCGCCGCCATCGCGGTCCACCGCGCACACCTCGTAATCGCCCGGCCATGCGCGGTTGCACAGGAACAGGAAGCCGCGCCCATCGGCCGACAACTGCGGCGCCGATACCTCCCATTTGCCCGAGGTCAGCGCGCGCGGTGCACCGCCATCGCGGCTCAGGTAAAGGTGGGAATAACCGGTCTGCTCGGACAGGAACCACAGCGCGCCGTCCGGCGTCCAGCCGAACTCATTGAAGGCCCAGTTGATCCACGCTGCGTCGGTCAGGCGGTGGCGGTTCGCCAGCTTCGCGCCGGCGAGGTCGACGCTGGCGATCCAGCGGTCCTTGTTGTCCACCGCGCGAACCAGCACTGCCACGTGGCGGCCGTCATCGCTCCAGTGGATGGCCGGGCCAGTGCCGTCGCCGTCCGTCTCGATGCGCACGGCTCGGTTGCCCTTCAGCGGCTCCTGCTTGGCCGCCTTGCGCATTGCGGCCAGCGGGTCCTGGCCAATGCCCGGCAGGCCATCGAACTTCAGTTCGCTGGCCTTGGCGCCGGCCACATCCACCAGCCAAAGCCGGTGCGGCAACGGCGCATTGCGGCCCACGCGCGTGCGCACCTCTTCGAACTCCTCATAGCCGGATTCGGTCACGTACTTGGGCATCTTGCCGCCCTGGCCGGCGTCGCCGTTCTTGTCCTGGGTGACGACCAGCAGCCAGCGGCCATCGGGCGACAGCGCGCTGTCGCTGATCTCGAGCTTGTCGCCGAGAAAGACGGTGGCCGGGGCCCGGGTCGGGTCGGCGCCGCGCCAGGCCTCGTCCTGCTGGCGCGCGGCATCACGGCGTTCGCGCAGTTCGCGCAGGGTGCGGCTCATCGCCAGTTGGCGCTCGCGCAGGTCGTCGGCGGGCGGGGCGGCGTTGGGATCCTTCTCGGCGCGCACGTCGGTGGCCTGGCGCACGCCGCTGCCCGCGGTCCACGCCCACCACTGGTTGCCGGCGCGGAACACCAGCCCGCCGTGCGTGTTCCACTGCGGCCGCGACTCGGCCTCGGTGCTGCGTGTTACCTGGGTCAAGGCGCCATTGCGCAGGTCGCGCACGAAAATGTCGCCGTTGCGCACGAAGGCCATGCGCGTGCGGTCGTGGTTGTAGGCGCGCTGCGGGCCATCGAGGTCGGCGCGGGCCGCGCCATCCAAGCGCTCACTCGTGCCGCCCGCCACGGGCACCTGCCACGTGTCACGGATCGTCGCGCCCGCGCGCTTGAGCGTGTACTGCGCGCGCTGGCCATCCCAAGACCACCACGCCTGCTCCACCGCCGGGCCGATCCAGTCCGGGTCCGCCATGGTCTGTTCCAGCGTGATCGGGGTGGGCGCAGCGGGCGCCTGCGCCAGCGCAGGCGCAACGAAGGAGAGCACGGCAAGGGACAGCAGGCGACGCATGGGCAGGGTTCCCCAGGGAGGATTTACGGAAGGTTAACAGCGTGGCGGGGAGCGGGATGGGCCATCGGTCACCCCCGGACGCGCTCGGACCGATGGGGCAAAGTTCTTCGCGTTCGGATGAACGGCATGCCTCACGGGCCGGGCGCCCCTGCGACAAACGGTCGCACCCCGCTAACGCCCGCCGTGCCTACCATGGCGCCACCCAACCACGCCGAGATGCCCGTGGGGCCGTTTGATCCGTTGCTGTTGTCCCGTATCCAGTTCGGATTCGTGATCACCTGCCACATCCTGTTCCCGGCTTTCACCATCGGCCTGGCGAGCTGGCTGGCCTTCCTGGAGTGGCGCTGGCTGCGCACCCGCGACGGCCTGTGGCGCGACCTGTACTTTTTCTGGCTGAAGATCTTCGCCGTGTCGTTCGGCATGGGTGTGGTCAGCGGCATCGTCATGAGCTTCCAGTTCGGCACCAACTGGTCGGTGCTGAGCGAGAAAGCCGGCAACATCCTCGGGCCGCTGCTCAGCTACGAGGTGCTGACCGCGTTCTTCCTCGAGGCGACCTTCCTCGGCGTCATGCTGTTCGGCTGGAAGCGCGTGCCGGAGCGGCTGCATTTCCTCGCCACCTGCATGGTCGCGCGAGGCACGCTGATCTCCACGTTCTGGATCATCGCCGCCAACAGCTGGATGCAGACGCCCGCGGGCTACACGCTGACTGCCGACGGCGTGTTCGAGCCCGCCAGCTGGTGGGCGATCATCTTCAACCCTTCGTTCCCGTACCGGCTGTCGCACATGGTGCTGGCCGCGTTCATCACCACCTGCTTCGTCATCGGTGGGGTCAGCGCCGGTTACCTGCGCCGCGGCGTGCACCGCGAGGCGGGCGCGCGCATGCTCAAGCTGGCGGTCGCCTTCGCCGCGATCACCGTGCCGCTGCAGGTGGTCGTGGGCGACCTGCACGGCCTCAACGTGGGCGAGCACCAGCCGACCAAGCTGGCGGCGATGGAGGCGCACTGGGAGGCTGGCGCGCCGGGCGAGGGCGTGCCGCTGGTGCTGTTCGCGGTGCCCAACGAACGCGCCGAGCGCAACGACTACGAGATCGCCATTCCGCGCCTCGGCAGCCTGATCCTGACCCACTCGCTGGATGGCGAGATCCAGCCCTTGAAGGCGGTGCCGCCCAGCGAGCGGCCGCCGGTGGCGCCGGTGTTCTTCGGGTTCCGGGTGATGGTCGGGCTGGGCGTGGCGATGCTGCTGCTGGCGCTGGGCTCGGCCTTCGCGTGGTGGCGCGGCCGTCTGTTCGACGGTGGCAGCGCCCTGGGACGCGGCTTGCAGCACGGTTGGCGCTGGATGACGTTCTCCGGATTCGTCGCCCTGGTCGCCGGCTGGTACGTGGTCGAGATCGGTCGCCAGCCCTATGTCATCTACGGCCTGCTGCGCACCGCCGACGCGGTCAGCGCCGTGGACGGGCGCAGCGTCCTCTTCTCGTTGCTGGTGTTCGCGGTGGTGTACCTGGTCGTGTTCGGCGCGGGGCTCTGGTACCTGGTCAAGCTGGTGCGCAAGGGGCCGCAGCCGCACGAACCGGCGCCGGACACCGAAGCAGGCGAGAAGACGCCCGCGCGCCCGCTGTCGCTGATGGACGACACCGACATCGCCTCGCCGCAGGTGCGGTCATGATCGCGTGCGGCGGCCTGCAGGTGCACGGCAACGAGGAGGCGGCCTGATGGAGTCCTGGCTGCCCGTGGTCTGGTACGGCGTGATCGGCTTTGGCGTGTTGATGTACGTGTTGTTGGACGGATTCGTCCTCGGCTTGGGCATCCTCGCCCCGTTCGCCGAGGATGAGCACCAGCTCGACCACATGATGAACACCGCCGCCCCGATCTGGGACGGCAACGAGACGTGGCTGGTGCTGGGCGGCGCCGGCCTGCTCGCGGCCTTCCCCAAGGCCTACGCCGTGGTGCTGTCGGCGCTGTACCTGCCGGTGCTGTTGATGCTGATCGCGCTGGTGTTCCGCGGCGTGGCCTTCGAGTTCCGCTTCCGCGCGCAGCGGGCCAAGGCGGCCTGGGGCGTGGCGTTCTCGCTGGGTTCGCTGCTGGCGGCCTTCGCCCAGGGCGTGATCCTCGGCGCGCTGGTGGAGGGCATGCCGCTGCAGGAGGGCAAGTATGTCGGCGGCACCTTCGACTGGTTCAGTCCGTTCTCGATGCTCACCGGTGCGGCCGTGGTGTTCGGCTACGCGCTGCTGGGCAGCACCTGGCTGGTGTTGAAGACCGAAGGCCGGCTGCAGGCGATCGCGCGGACCATGACCCGGCCGCTGGTGCTGGTGGTGGTCGTATTCATGGGGCTGGTCAGCGCATGGTTGCCGTTCCTGGATTCGCGGCTGATGGCGCGCTGGTTCGAGGGCGGCAACTTCTGGTGGCTGTCGCCGGTGCCGCTGCTGGTGCTGGCCAACGCGCTGGCGCTGTGGCGCGCGGCGCTGCGCGAGGGACGCGACGCCGCACCGTTCGTGCTGACGCTGTGCTTCTTCGTGCTCGGCTTCGCCGGTCTGGTGCTGGGCATGTGGCCGTACATCGTGCCGCCCGGCCTGACCCTGTGGCAGGCCGCCTCGCCGCCTTCGTCGCAGGGCTTCGTGCTGGTGGGGCTGGTGGTGTTGCTGCCGGCGATCCTTGGCTACACCGCGTGGTCGTACCGGGTGTTCCGCGGCAAGGTGGCGGCCGACGCCGGCTATCACTGAACCGCGTGCGTGCAGGCTCCATGGTTCGCGCCCACGCGGCAGGCGGGTATGCTGTGCCCCACACCCTGTTCCGGAACCCGCGGCCAGCCCCCGCTGGCCTCCTCGCATGCAAGCCTACGTGTACAAGAGCCTGAGAAAGGCCGACACCTACGTCTACCTCGCCAAGCGCGATGACTTCACGCGTCTACCCGAACCGTTGCGCACCCAGCTCGGCACGCTGCAGTTCGTGCTGGAGGTGGCCTTGACGCCGGAGCGCAAGCTGGCGCGCGAGGACGTGGCCGCCGTACGCGACAACCTGGACGCGCGTGGCTTCCACCTGCAGTTCCCGCCGTCGACGGCGCAGGATCCGATGACCGAGGACTGGGGCACCGATGGCTGATACCCGGCGCATGCCGTTATCGCCGATTGCACTGCTCGTGGCCGGCGTGGTCCTGTCGGGGCTGGCCGTGTTCGCCGGTCCGGTCGCGGCCGTTGCGGGCGTGTTGGCGCAGCCCGCGTTCGCCCTCGCGGTGTCATCCTGGCGGCGGCGCGACGAGTTCGCCACGCCCCTGGCATGGCGCCGTGATGCCCTCGCGCTGCTGGTGTTGTGGTCGGCGGGCGTCGCCGCCGTTGCGCTGCTGGTGGCCTGGCCGCTGCGCGCGCTGATGACCGGAGGTTCGCTGGGCTCCGCACTGGCTCTCAGTGGGGTGGCCGGTGCGGCCTTGCTGGGGTTGTGGCGGTTGTGGCCGCTGTGGCACGGGATCGAGCGCGATGGCGGCGATCTTCGCGACCATTGGCGACGGTTGTCCGAACTGGAGCCGGGTGCATGGCGAGGGTTGGCGGTGGCGCTTGCCGTGGCCGCGATCGCGGGCCTGGTGATCGCGCTGGCGTGGCCCGGCCTGCTGGCCGACACCACGCGTTGGGGCGTGGCCGCGCTGCTCGCGTGCGCGGCGCCGGTCCTCCATTACGTGTTGCAGCGTCAGGCGCCCGCGGATGAACTGCTGATGTTTGACGATGGCCTGGCCGACGCGTTCGACGCGGAAGCGCCGGGAGATGCACCGATACCGTTGGATGGCCCGCTGGCACCCGCGCTGTATGCGGCGGCCCGCGCGGGGCGCGCCGAGCGTGCTTTGGAACTGCTGGACGCGGGAGCCGATCCGCACGCCCCGCCGCCGCCTGAAGAACGTGACCGCCGCAGCCTGGCCGTGTTGGCCGCGGTGCTGCCGGACCTGCGCCTGCTGCGTGCGTTGATCGCCCATGGCGTGGACCTGAATGCGGCTTCTGCCGGCATCACCCCCTTGTTGGCCGCCTGCCGCGACAGCTGGCACGGCCGGCCCGATGCGGTGATGACCCTGTTGGCCAATGGCGCCGATCCGCGCGTGACCGACCATGACGGCAACACGCCCTTGCACCACGCGGCGCGCAGCTCGGACCCGGGCGTGGCCGCGTTGCTGCTGGACGCCGCCGCGCAGATCAACGCGCTCAACCACGAAGGCCACTCCCCGCTGGGCGTGGCCTGCATGGCGGGCAACTGGCGCCTGGCGCGCTTCCTGCTGGAGCGTGGTGCCAAGGCCGAGCCGGTGGGCGGGCAACCGGCCCTGCTCGCGGCCGCCAGCAGCGAAGACGACGACCCCGCGGGCACGCTGTTGCTGCTCAAGCAGCGGGCCAAGGTGGATGCGATCGGCACCGGGAACCGCACCGCACTGCTCGAGGGCGCGGCGGCGGGCAATGCCGACGTGGTGGCGGCCCTCCTCGCCGCGGGCGCGGACCTGACCCATACCGATGCCCACGGGCGCAATGCATTGCTGGAAGCGGCGAGCGGCGGCCATGCGGCCGTGCTGGAGCGGCTGCAGGAGTACAGCGCCGCTCGCAGCCAAGCGCTGGTCGATGCCGTGGACGACCAGGGGCGCAACGCGCTGGCGCTGGCCGTGGTCGCCGAGCAGACGTCCCCGGATCTGGTGCGTCGCCTGATCACGATGGGCATCGACGCGACGCGCCCCGACCACGAGGGCAAGCGCCCGGTCGATCGGGCCGCGGAGGCGGGCCGATGGGCGCTCGTCGCCGAACTGGACCCGGACTACCCGCTCCCGGCCAGCGTGCGCGAGGGCGACGCCCCTCCCGTGGACCGGGCGCCGGCCGCGCTGCTCCGCGAGGCCATGCACGAGGGGCGCGATGAGGCCTTGGCGCCTCTGGCGCAGCTGCTGTCACCCGTCGAGCTCGGCGCGATGCTGCACGACGAGGAGGCGAGGCAGCCGCAACGCGTTGCCTGGCTGCTCGGTCAAGGCGCCAGTGCCGAGGTGCCCGATGTCCGTGGCGATGTTCCCCTGTTGGCGCGCCTGGCCCAGGGGCCGTCGGTGCTGCCTGCGATACGCGCACTGCTGGAACGCGGCCTCTCGCCGTCGGGCCGTGGCGGCCTGGCGCGCTTCCTCGCGGCCTGCGCCACCGGCGACCAGGCCAGCCGCGCGCTGGAGCATGTGGCGCTCGACTTGCTCGAGCGGGGCGCTGACCCGTTCGGGGCGACGCCGGCGGGCGACCCGCCGATCGCGCTTGCCGTGCGGTTGGGCTGGACCCGGTTGCTGGCACGCCTCCAGGGCCTGGGCGTCGATCTGAACGCGCGCGACAGCCATGGCATGAGCGCGCTGCACCTGGCCGCGGCACTGGGCCGCGAGGGCATGGTGAAGACGCTCGTCGCCCACGGTGCTTCGCCGGACCTGTTGGCGGCCGATGGCCAGACCCCGCTTGGCGTGGCCTTGGCATCGGGGCGCCGTGACATCGCCGACTGGTTGGACTGGCGTGGCTGGCCCCTGCCGCACCGCGCGTTGCAGGCGAGTGACGTGCCGGCTGCGGCCATCGTCGGCGACGCCGATGCGGTGCGGCGCATGCTCGACCTGGGTCTGCCGGTGGACGCGGTGGATGCCCAGGGATGCACCGCGCTGCTGCGCGCCGCCGGTGGCGGACACCGGGCGGTCGTCGACCTGCTGCTGGCGCGCGGAGCCGATCCGCAGCGCGCCGCCAAGTCCGGCGCCACGCCGTTGTCCGCGGCGGTGAGCATGCGCCACGTCGAGCTCGTCGACCGATTGATTGCCGCGGGCGCCCAGATCGAACAGCGCCTGCCGGGCGAGCTGACCGTGCTGATGGTGGCCTGCGCGCTGGGACTGCCCGAGGTGGCCGCGCGCCTGCTGGCCGCGGGCGCCAAAAGGCGTTTCGTCGAAGCGCAAAGCAACACCCCGCCTCGCCACAC
>CBFGOS010000080.1:0-8280 GCA_965650425.1 uncultured Lysobacter sp.
CGGGTGGTACCAAAGTACGATGAGGTCCACGGTGGGGATTGCTACGCTCGCGGCATGAACATGCCCATGAACCGCCGTCCCGGCCTCAACACCCTGCGCCTCGTCCTTGCCTGCAGCGCGGTTGCGTTGACAGCGTGCAGTAGTCTTGACGCTGCGCGCATCCAGGGAGACCGCGACGTGTTTGGCCCCACGCGCATCACTGAACATCGTGGCAACGACGACCTGCTGACTGCCGGCCTCGGCGCGGAAGGGCTGCGCGCCATGACGCCACCCGCGTTCGCCGACGCCACGGCGCCCACGCCGGCCGAGCTGCGCCGGCGCGCGCTTTGGGCCAACTGGCGTGGCATTGCCGACCTTGCGCCGGGCGGCGGATACGGGACGCTTTATGGCAGCACCGCCACCGTGGCGGGCCGGGAGTTCAGCGCTTTTGCGACCTTGCCCGGCGCGCGCCAGCCGCACCGCGTACTGGTGCAGGTGCCGGACGCCTTCAACCTCAAGCGCCGCTGCGTCGTGGTGACTGCCGCGTCAGGCTCGCGTGGCGTTTATGGCGCCATTGCCGTGGCGGGTGCGTGGGGCCTGCCCAGGGGGTGCGCCGTCGCGCACACCGACAAGGGTGCCGGCACCGATTACTTCGACCTGGAAAGCGGGCAGGGCGTCCGCCTGGACGGCACCGTCGGGACGCCGCCGGAGGGTCTGGCTTTTACGCCGGACGTGGCGGCAGGCGACAGGGGCGTCGCCTTCAAGCATGCGCACTCGGGCGACAATCCCGAGGCGGACTGGGGCCGCCACGTGAAGCAGGCAGCGGAGTTCGCGCTGCAGTCGCTCGACACCGCGTTCCCGCAATCCGCGCCGTTCACCTTTGACAACACCCGCGTCATTGCCGTGGGCATTTCCAACGGGGGCGGTGCCGTGCTGCGTGCCGCCGAGCTGGAAGGTGATTGGCTGGACGGGGTGGTGGCCGGCGAGCCCAACGTGCTGGTGGAAGGCCATGGCAGCCGCGCCCTGTATGACTACACCACGCAAGCAGCGTTGCTCATGCCGTGCGCGTTGTTGCACCCGGCATTGGCGCCACTTCCCCAGCCGCCATTGCAGGCCCAGGTGGCGCCGCTGTGGGCCGCGCAATGCGCTGCGCTGCACAAGGCTGGCCTGGTGGCGGGCGGGGACACTGCCGCGCAGGCTGCCTCGGCCTACGAGCAACTTCGGGCGGATGGCTGGACCGATGACGCGCTGCGGGCCGGCGCGCTGTCCGCCGGTTTCGACCTGTGGCGCTCGGTGGCGGTGACTTACGCGGCGGCATACACGCGTGCCCCGGTGAACGCGCTGCCATGCGGCTACACCTACTCGGCCGTGGATGCCGCTGGGAACCCTCGTGCTGCGACGACCGCCGAGCGAGCGGCCTGGTGGAGCGACGCCAGTGGCATTCCACCCGGTGCCGGCGTGTTTGCCGTAGCGCCCCCGGGCTCCAATCCGATGACGGACCTGCAGTGCCTGCGGGAACTGTGGACCGATGGTGCCGACGTACAGGCTGCCAAGCTGCGCCAAGGCATAGCCCAGACCCGCGCTGGCTGGCCGCGCGCTGGCCTCCCGGTCGTAGTGGTGCATGGGACCAGCGACGGCCTGATTCCCATGGCCTTCAGCAGTGCACCGTACGTGGCCGGGGCGAAGGCCGCCGGTCGCGACGTCCGCTTCTGGCAGGTGCGCAACGCCCAGCACTTCGACGGATTCCTGGGATTGCCGGACTATGGCGCGCGTTACGTACCGCTGCTGCCCTACGTTTACCGGGCGCTGGATCGCATCGATGCGCATCTTGATGGGGCCGGCCGGCTCCCCGGCGACGCGGTGATCGACACGGTGCCGCGAGGGGTTGGCAACGCGCTGGAGGCCCGCAACCTTGCGATGCCGACGGAGTGAGTTGGATGCGCGATACAGCGCCGCGACGGCCCGGTGGATGGGCGTAGGGATGAGGACGGGCACAAGACGGCGCGTCGTTAGTGAATTCGTGCTTGCCCTGTTCACGGCGACTTTGGCAGGCTGAGCGCTTGAAGGTCACCGACTGACCTGCCGACGACAGGAGTCGCCATGTCGCGCCGCCATTTTTCCATGCTCCGTGAGTTCCACCTTGCGGACTGGTTCACCCTCGCCAATGCCTTCTGCGGCACCGGTGCCATCTTCGCCGCCATGCGCTTCCTGCAGGAGGGCGTGGTGCGCGACCTGATGATTGGCATGGCGCTGATTCCGCTCGCATTCGTGTTCGATGCGTTGGACGGGCGCATCGCGCGCTGGCGCAAGTCGGCCTCCACCCTGGGGCGCGAACTGGACTCGCTGGCGGACGTGATCTCCTTTGGCGTGGCACCCGCGGCACTGGCCTATGCGTGCGGCCTGCAGGGCGGCTGGGACTGGGTGGTGCTGAGCTACTTCGTCGGCTGTGGCGTAAGCCGCCTGGCGCGCTACAACGTCACCGCCGAGCAGCTCTCCGGTGACGAAGGCAAGGTCAAGTACTTCGAAGGCACCCCCATCCCAACCAGCCTGGTGCTGGTCATCGTGCTGGCCGTGGCGGCCTCGCAGGGGGCCATAGGCGACGCCCTTTGGTTTGGCATGGTCCAGCTGGGGCCGTGGCAGTTCCACCCGCTGGCGCTGATGTTCGCCTTGTCCGGTTCGCTGATGATTAGCAAGACCCTGCGCATCCCCAAGCCCTGAGCGTCGATCCCACAGGATTGGCGCACTGCAACATTCCCGTTGCTATGATCTTGGCAAACGCGGGAGGGCACGATGGCCAAGCAGGGTTTCGGCACAATGGGTGGTTTTGGCGCGGATGAGTTCGACGCCATTGCCAAGCAGTACTGGAGCGCGTGGGGCGAAATGATGCGCGGCGCGGGCGCCAAGCCCGCCCACAGCCTCCCGGGCTGGGACGAGGCCGTGCGCTGGTGGTCGCAACTGGCGCAGGGCGGCTCCCCGCAGGCCAATGACGCGATCGGTCGCTTCAACGCGCAGGCGCAGGGCTGGTTCGGGCAAATGCAGCAAGTCGCCGCGCAATTCGCCGGGCAGAACGCCGATGCCAGCGAGATTGCCAAGGTCTGGAAGCAACTGCTGGGCGGCGCCAACGCCAACCCCTTTGCCGACGTGCTCAAGCACATGCGTGGCCCGGGCCAGCATGATTTCGAAGCCTGGATGGAGCAGGTGCGGCCCTACCTGGACATGCTGCAATCCGGCCGCGCGCATTGGGCGGACCTGCCTGCGTTCGGATTCGCGCGCGAGCACCAGGAGCGTTGGCAGGCTGCTGCCAAGGCACAGGAGGAATACCAGGCTGCAAGTCAGGCTTTCAATGCCTTGCTGGCCGAATCGGCGCAGACCGCCTTCGACCGCTTCGAGCAGTTGCTGGCCGAGCGCAGCACCCCCGGCCGCCAACTGACTTCCGCCCGTGCGCTGTTCGACCTGTGGATCGACGCGGCGGAAGACGCCTATGCCGAGTTGGCCCTGTCTCAGCGTTTCCGTGACGCTTACGGTCATGTAGCCAACGCGCAGATGCGCGTGCGCCAGCACGTGCAGGATGAAATTGAACGCGCCAGCGCACTGCTGGGCGTGCCGGGCCGCACCGAAGTGGATGCCGCGCATCGCAAGATCGTGCAACTGGAGCGCGAAGTACGCCGGTTGCGTGACCTGGTGCAGGCCATGTCGGCAACGCCAACCGCGCGGCCGTCGCCGGTGCAGGGCAGTGCATTTTCCGAGGCGATCGGGACCCTGCGGCGCAAGACCGCGGGTGCATCAGAGGTCGTGACAAGGCGCACCGAGGGCACGCGGGTCGCGCCGGCAAAGGCAGCGAGGACTGCAAGTGCGCCCAAGGCTCCGAAGGCCGCATCGGGTGCGAAGGCGCAGTCATCGAATTCGGGCAAGGCGGGGAGGGTGTCCAAGGCGCCTGCCGCGACGGCAAGCCCGGCCAAGTCGACTGCCAGCCGCGGAGCCAAGGCTGCCAAGGCCGCCATCCGCGGCAGTGCGCCCAGCAAGGTTGTCCGCAACGCCAAAGCCGCGGCCCGCAAGCCTGCCGTGAGCAAGTCCGTCAAGGGAGCCCGCTGACATGAACGCCTTCGACAGCTTTGGCCCCATTGGCTTTACTGCGCAGTCGCTGGCCGAAGAGGCCGCGAAGCTGCAGCATAAGCTGGCCGCTGGCCTGGAAACGCTGACCGAGGTGGATGACGTCGACTACGGCGCCACCCGCCGCGAGGAAGTCTGGCGCGACGGCAAGGTGGTGCTGTACCGCTTCATCGGCGAGCGCGCGCCCACCGCCAAGGTGCCGCTGCTGATCGTGTATGCGCTGGTCAATCGGCCCTACATGGTCGACCTGCAGAGCGACAAGTCCATCGTGCGCGGCCTGCTGGAGCGCGGCGAGGATGTGTACGTGCTGGATTGGGGTTATCCCGACCGCTCCGACCGTTACCTCGAACTGGAGGACTACATCCAGCGCTGGATCGGCGGCGCGGTGGACCACCTGCGCAGCCGCTATCACCAGGACGCCATCAACCTGCTCGGCATCTGCCAGGGGGGGGCGTTCTCGCTGTGCTATTCCGCACTCAACCCGCGCAAGGTGCGCAACCTCATCACCATGGTCACGCCGGTGGACTTCCACACCGATGGCAACATGCTGTCCAACTGGACGCGTGGCATGGACGTGGACCTGATGGTTGACACGCTGGGCAACGTGCCGGCGGACATGATGAATTTCACCTACCTGCAGCTCAAGCCGTGGCGGCTGTTCGTGCAGAAGTACGTGGGCCTGGTCGACATCCTCGACAACAAGCAGGCGCTGGAAGACTTCCTGCGCATGGAGAAGTGGATCTTCGACTCGCCCGACCAGGCCGGCGAAGCCTTCCGCCAATTCATCAAGCAGTTCTACCAGGGCAACGGCTTCGTCAAGGGCGGGATCGAGATTGGCGGCCACCCGGTGGACCTGATCCACGTGGACATGCCGGTGCTCAACATTTTCGCCGAGCAGGACCATCTGGTGCCGCCGGAGGCATCGAAGGCGCTTGGCGGGCTGGTCGGCAGCCAGGACTACAGCGAGCTGTCGTTCCGCGGCGGCCACATCGGCATCTACGTGTCCAGCCGCGCGCAGCGCGAAGTGCCGCAGGCCATCCACGACTGGCTGGCGGCACGGTCACGCTGACGCTCACATGCCGGCGGCACGGCCCCGCGCTATGCTCGTCGGAGAGGCCACAAGGATCGACGCCATGAACACTGCGCGCCCGTTTACCCGCTCCCGCTCCGACCGCATGATCGCCGGCGTTCTGGGCGGCATTGCCCAGCGTTTCGGCTGGAACTCCACCCTGCTGCGCGCCATTTTCGTGATCGTATCGATCGCCTCGGTGGCGTTCCCGGGCATCCTCGTCTATCTGATCCTGTGGCTGCTGATGCCGGAGGAGGGCGCCTGAGCCCTTGGTTGCGTCGCGCCGGGCAAGCGATCGGCATTGCATGGGCCTCGCCCAATACCGCGATGGGCCTGATCGCGGGTGCCATCGGCATGGCGTTCGGCGCCCACGTGCATCTGCGCCCACAGGACTTGGCCGTGGTGTTCCACCGTTGGCCTTGGGGACCGGGTGGTGCCCTGACAATGGGCAACGTCATCCTGCATACCGGGGACACGCTGGACTCTCCCTGCGTGACCTACGCGCACCGCGCGGGGCACGGTGACGAGCCGCACATCGTGCTTGCCGACCACGAGCGCGCGCACGTCTATCAGTACATGGTGCTCGGGCCACTATTTCTGCCCATCTACCTGCTGTGCGGCGGCGTGAGCGTGCGTAATCCGTTCGAGCGTGCCGCAGACCGTTACGCGCATACCGGCCGTGGCTGGTGGCCGTGGGCGTGACAGAGCCAATGCCCTGCACCCGACCGGCGCGCGTCTAGCACTCACGCAGACACGCAAAACGCACGTGGCTGCCCACGTGCGTCTGCGAGAATCGCCGGACCTGCGGCTCCTGGAGCGGGGACGAGGAAGTGTCCGGAGCCGCAGGCCGGCGAGTGAACGCTACAGACGATCAGTTGCCGTCAGTGTTGTTCTTGCCGTCGGCGGCCGCGTTGGCCTCTTCGGCGGCGTCCTGGGCCTGCTCGGCGGCGTCAGCGGCCTTCTCGGCGGCATCGGCCAGGTCGTCGCGGCGGGTCACTTCGTCGCCGGCCACTGCCTGGGCAGTGGTGGCCGAAGCGTCGGCAGCGGCGGCGGCGGCGTCAGCAGCGGCCTGGGCTGCGGTGGCGGCAGCGGCATCGCCGGTCGCGGCGGCGTTGTTGGCGGCTTCCTGCGCCTCGGAAGCGGACTCGGCCGCATCCTGCGCGGACATGTTCGCCTGATCCTTGTTGCAGGCGCCCAGCGCCAGCACGAAGGCCATCGCGAGAAGGGTCTTGGTCGTATTCATCGTGTGCTCTCCTGGAACGCGTTGGTGCGTCGCAGGCACCTTGCCGGTGCGTGTGTGAAAACCACGGCAACGCCACGCGGTGCGTAGGTGATCCGTTCAGCTTGTGCAGCAGCGTGCGAATTCCTGCCGCGTCGATGCCGGTTGCCGTCAGTCGAGGCTTTCGGGTAGGGCCAGTACCTGCAGCGTTTGTCCGCTTACTGTCGCGTCCGGCCCAAAGCGCCGCTCGACAAACAGCAGTTGCCCGCGCTCCACCAAGACCACGGTGCTGCAGCGCGTGCCGTACGTGTCGCTGCGCACGAAGGGCGGCGACAGCATGCGTTCGAGTGCCAGTCCGACGCCGGTGTCGGGCAGTGCCGCATCAGGCGCTGGCGTGGTATCGGCCAACGCCTGCAGCAGAGGCTCCAGCGTAGCCACGTCCCTGGCGTCGCGCGTGAGCGCCACTTCGTCTGCCAGCCAGGCGGACAACGCGGACGTGGCGTGTCCTCCCTTGGGCCACACCGCATCCAAAGCGCCGTTGGACATGGCATGCACGCCGGGGTCAAGGGTGTGCGTGGCAAAAACTGGATGGTTGGTGGCGAACGCCAGGGTGCGTCCGTCCCATGCCAGAAGGTTGAAGCGACCATAGTCCGGTGCATCGGGCGCCAGCGAGGCACACCATGCGGGCGATGTGGCGATGTCCTGCACGAACTGCGTCACCAACCCACCGCGCGTGCGCGGAGCCGCCTCCGTGACCAGGCCTTGGCGCACGTTGGTCACCGCGGCCAACCGGCCTCGCGCGGATACCATCAGCCAACTGCCGCGCTGCAATTCATCGCGGCCGCCAAACGCGCCGGGCAGATCCGGGTATGCCCCGGCGGGCGAGGTGGGGCGCGCATGTGACTCGTCCCGGTTGGCAATCAGCGCCAACGTGTAACGGGGATGGGCGCGCCAGGCGACGGCGATCAGGCACATGCCCGCATGCTAGCGCAGCGGCCGACAAACGGTCGGTGTTTATTGACGCGCAGCTAACACGCGTCCGGGTAGAGTTCGTGGTGCCGGAGAAAAAGCACGAGACTCACGTTTCATGCAGCAGCTCCGACTGGAAGGCTCAGCCACCCGGGAATTCGTTTCCGAGGACTGGGCCTTCTTCATGTCTGGGGATTGGCCGGTGTGCTTAGGGCCCTAGGTCGGGCCAAGCATCCCAGGCGTTTGACATGGTTGCTGGTGACAACTAATATCCTCCCGCATGAAGGGAGCGAACACGCCAACATCAGACAGCCAGACCTTGCGAAGCGATGCGGAAGCGCTGCACGCGGCAGTCTCCGACCTGGTGCGGATCTACCAGTTCCGGGACCGCGACAAGATCTGCTGTTACGACATTTCGGTGACCCAGTGCTATGCGCTGGAAGTGCTCGTTGAGCGCGGGCCCAGCCGTAGCCAGGTCCTGGCCGATGCGCTGCGCCTGGACAAGAGCACGACGACGCGCGTGGTCGATGCGCTGGTGCGCAAGGGCTACGTGGAGCGACTGCGCGACGCGGACGACGCGCGTGCGCTGTCCCTTTGCTTAACCCTTGCGGGGCGCAAGCTTTACGAGAAGATCAACAGTGCACTGATCGACCAGCAGGTTGATCTGCTGCGGGAGTTGGACCCGCAGGTTCGCTCGGTGGCTACCGAAGTCATCCAGCGACTGGCGCGTGCGGCGCAGTCCCGCTTCGTGTCTGGCGTCAGCGTCGCCGATTGCGCCGTGTCCCAAGGCGCGGACTCCGGCTGAGCAATGGGTCGCTTTTTTTGTTCAATTGGTTGGCACTAACAACGTAAAGGGAGTTTGAATGACCCAGATCAGACCTGCGCGACCCGAGGACGCCGCCGCGGTCGCGGCCATCTACAACCAGGCAATCGC
>CBFGOS010000081.1:0-8241 GCA_965650425.1 uncultured Lysobacter sp.
TCAGCAGAAGCGGAATCCGCCGCCCCCGTAGCGCGCGTCCTGCCTTTGCCGGAAGAACGTCGCATAGTCCGGAATCGGCTGCTCTGGATGCTTCTCCATCAGGTGCCGGACATAGTTGTCATAGTCCGGCACACCGCAGCACAGCCGCGCCGTCTGCACCAGTCGCCGCCACACGCGGCGCACCTGCTGGTACTCACCGGCGGGGACGAGCGCGGTGCCCATCAGAGGTTCATCTCATGCGGCTTCAGCGCCACGTACGCGGTTTCGCGGTCGGTACGCTGGCCTTCGCGACGTGCCGCCAGGATCGACTTGATCGAATACACCAGCACCGCCAACACCACGAACAGGAACAGCGCGGTGAGGCCCGCATTGATGTAGTTGTTGATCATCACCTGCTGCATCGCGCCCATGCTCTTGGCCGGGGCAATGATCTCGCCCGCGGCAATCGCGGCCTTGTACTTGTTGGCCTGCGCCAGGAAGCCGATGGCCGGAGTGGGGTCGAAGATCTTGATGAAGCCCGCCGCTGTGGTGCACACCAGCAGCCACGTGGTCGGGACGATGGTGACCCACGCGTACCGGTCCTTCTTCATCTTGAACAGCACCACCGTGCACAGCATCAGCGCGATGCCCGCCAGCATCTGGTTGGCGATGCCGAACAGCGGCCACAGCATGTTGATGCCGCCCAGCGGGTCGGTCACGCCCTGATACAGGAAGTAACCCCACAGCGCCACGCAGCCCGCCGTGGCCAGCACGTTGGCGCCCCACGATTCGGTCTTGCGCAGCGCCGGCACGAAGTTGCCCAGCAGGTCCTGCAGCATGAAGCGACCGGCGCGCGTGCCCGCGTCCACCGCGGTAAGGATGAACAGCGCTTCGAACAGGATGGCGAAGTGGTACCAGAACGCCATCATGCCTTCGCCCGGCAGCACGGCGTGCAGGATCTGCGCGATGCCCACCGCCAGGGTCGGTGCGCCACCGGCACGCGACAGGATCGACGCCTCGCCGATGTCATTGGCGGTCTGCGCCAGCACCTCCGGCGTGACCACGAAGCCCCACTGGGTGATCGTCTGCGCCGCGCCAACTGGATCGGTACCGATGACCGCCGCCGGACTGTTCATCGCGAAGTACACGCCCGGGTCGATGACCGACGCGGCCACCATCGCCATGATGGCCACGAACGACTCCATGAGCATGCCGCCGTACCCGATGTAGCGGGCATGGCCTTCATTCGCCAGCAGCTTGGGCGTGGTGCCCGAGCTGATCAGCGCGTGGAAGCCCGACACCGCACCGCAGGCGATGGTGATGAACAGGAACGGGAACATGCCGCCCTTCCACACCGGGCCGGTGCCGTCGGTGAACTGGGTCAGCGCCGGCATGCGCAGGTCCGGCATCACGATGAAGATGCCGATGGCCAGGCCCACGATCGTGCCGATCTTGAGGAAGGTGGACAGGTAGTCGCGCGGTGCGAGCACCAGCCACACCGGCAGCACCGCCGCCACGAACCCGTAACCGATCAGCATCCACGTGATCTGGGTGCCGGTGAAGGTGAACGCCGGACCCCACTCGGGGTGTGCGGCGACCTTGCCGCCGAGCCAGATCGACAGCAGCAGAAGGATGATGCCGACCACGGAGATCTCGCCGATCTTGCCGGGGCGGATGTAACGCATATACACGCCCATGAACACCGCAATCGGGATCGTGGCCATCACGGTGAACATGCCCCACGGGCTTTCGGCCAGCGCCTTCACCACGATCATCGCCAGCACCGCCAGAATGATGATCATGATCAGGAACGCACCGAACAGCGCGATCGTGCCGGGCACCTGCCCCATTTCCTCGCGCACCAGGTCGCCCAGCGAGCGCCCGTTGCGACGGCTGGAGACGAACAGCACCATGAAGTCCTGCACGGCGCCCGCCAGCACCACGCCGGCAATCAGCCACAGCGTGCCGGGCAGGTAGCCCATCTGCGCCGCCAGCACCGGGCCCACCAGCGGGCCTGCACCCGCGATGGCCGCGAAGTGGTGGCCGAACAGCACGTGCTTGTTGGTGGGGACGTAGTCGAGGCCGTCGTTGTTGATCACCGCCGGCGTCGCGCGCGTGGGATCAAGCCCCAGCACCTTGTTGGCGATGAAAAGACTGTAATAGCGGTACGCGACCAGATAGATCGACACGGCCGCCACGACGATCCACAACGCATTGATCTGCTCGCCGCGTCGCAGCGCGAGCACCCCCAGACACACGGCGCCCAGCACGGCCAATGCCGCCCAGGCCAACCTGGTGATTCCACCCTTCATGAAAAAGTCTCCCAATGGACTTCGGAAGGGTCGCCCCGGGGGGGCGGGGGGTCAATCCGCAGTGCGGCATAAACCGTGCAACTTTGGTCTATGCGCCGACCAAGGTCGAAGCAGGGGGGGCGGTCGCCTTTACAGCCAGCGTGCCCGCTTGAACATCCGGTACAGCACCAGGCAGGTCACCACGACCACGCCAATCAGGATGGCGTAGCTCCATTTCCCCGCAAGTTCGGGCATATGAGTGAAGTTCATGCCGTACCAGCTGGCGATCAGGGTGGGAGCTGCCAGCAACGCCGCCCATGCACCCAGTCGTTTCACGACTTCGCCCTGGTGCACCGTCACCAATGACAGGTTCACGCTCACCGCGGCGGTCAGCATTTCGCGCAGCGTGTCGGTGCTTTCGTTGATCCGCACCGCATGGTCCAGCACGTCGCGCATATACAGCTGGATCTCGTCGTCGATCAGTCCGCCGCGCGAGCGCGCCAATTGCCCCAGGATGTCCTGCAATGGCGACACCGCCATCCGCAGGCGGGTCAGTTCGCGCTTGAGGTCGTACAGCTCGCGCACCGTACCAGGGCGGAACTCGTCGGAGAAGATGTCCTGCTCCAGCTCATTGAGCTCGTGGCTGAAGCCATCGACGATGGGCAGGAAGTTGTCCACGACCATGTCCAGCACCGCGTAAAGTGCCGCCCCCGGTCCGTGGCGGAGCAGGTCCGGCTCACGCTCCATGCGTGCCCGTGCGGCCGCGTAGCTGGACGAGGCCCCATGGCGCACCGTCACCAGGTAACGCGGGCCCACGAACAGGTGTGTCTCGCCGAAGCGGATACGGCTGTCCACCGTCTGCGCCGTGTGGATGGCGATGAACAGCGAGCTGCCGTAGGTTTCCAGCTTCGGGCGCTGGTGTGCCTTGTGCGCGTCCTCCACGGCCAGGTCATGCAGGTCGAATTCCTCCTGCAGCTTGTCGAGGATGTCCTCGCTGGGCTCGTAGAGGCCGACCCAGACGAAGCTGCCATCATCGACCGCCAGGACGTCGCTGATGGCGTCGAGCGTGATGTCCCGGCGCACTCCCTCGCGGTCGTATGCGACGCAGTTGATGACGCACTTGGGCAGGTTGGCAAGGCTCATGAGGACAGATCGTGCGGCGTATCGCCCGGCGGCACAAGACGTGGCAACGCCGCCTCAGTTCCGACGCAGTCCCGCCAACAGGCCGAGGTGGATCGGCAGTAGCAGGGCGATCCAGTGCGCGTTTCGCTGGGGTGCGAGCGGCAGCCAATGGGCAAACAGCCCAATCGCGGCCAATGCCGCGACCGCCACCAGCATCCGGTTGAACCAGGCACCCGGTGCCCGACCTCGCAACACGCGTACTCCCCCTGCCAGCAGGAACCAAGTCAGCGGACTGAGCAGGAACAGATTGTGGTTCCCCCACGCGAAACGGTGCTCCGTGCCGAACCACAGAAACAGCAGCAACGAACCCACCGCCCCGCACAGCAACCAGAATGGCAAGGCCATGGCCGTGGTGGCGCGTGGGTAGCGATGGCCGGCCCATGCCAGCGCACCGCCGACGACCAAGCCCCACAGTGCCCACAACCACCAGCGCTGCGGGCGCTCTTGCGGCTCGGGGGGCAATCGGTGCGGCAGCACCTCGTGCTCGCTGCGCACCACGGGACGCCCATCGGCGTGGGCCACGTCCCGCAGTGCTGCGGACAGCCGCATCGGCACGAACGCCTCGTTCCACAGCGCCAACGGCTGGTCCGCCGCCGGACCCAGTCCGATATCAAAGCCCAGCCACATCCAGAAGGCCGGCGACGCCAGCCGCATCGCCTCGCTTCGGTACGTGTTGCCCTGCGAGCGGCCTTCGAGCTGGCTGCGCAAGCGACCGTGCAACGCACGATCAATTGCATCACGCACGCGGGTGGAACAGTTGTCGAGGAAGTAGTCGTACCGGTAGCGCGCGTTTTCGGGGCGCGCATTCTCGGCCAAGGTGGCGGCCAGTCGGCGGGCGTCCCCGGCGGGCAGGTCCAGCCACTGGATGCTGACACCACGCCCTTCGGTCTCGTAGACCGCAAGGTCGCGGTCCACGGGCAAGGCAACCAATTGGTAGCGCATGTCGCCGCGGACGAAGCGTGCCGTGAAGTCGGGCTCGTCCAGGTCGAAGAAGCCGAAGTTGTAAGACGTGGCCTCGCGCGTCGCGGGGTCGACCACGACGATGGCGTCGTGCCCGAAGCGTTCCCAGAAGATCTCGCCCGGCAGCATCGTCATCACGCCGATCTCCGGTGCCGGGCCCAGTGTTGGCGCTTCCGTCAGGGATGGGGCGCGCGGTGGCGTGACCGGTGGCAGTGGCGTGGCAGGGCGCCCAGACGTGCCGTCCCCGGCCGGTGCCTGTTTGACACCGTCGGCCACGGTTGGCGCTGGCGTCCCAGCCCCATCGGTTGCCGTGGCGCTGGACGTGGTCGACACGGCGGCACTGTGCGAGGCCGGGTTAGCGGGTTCCGCCATGGGCGCCGCCAACGCCGCGCCGTGCAGCACCAGGCCCATCACGGCGCCGGCGAACAACCCCCGCAGGCGTGACATCCACCCCATCATGCCAGGCAGGCCCGCACGGCGGGCATCGGCCTCACGCGTCACCCAATACGCCCACGTGGAAGGCATGGATGCGGCGCGCATCGGCGCTGGCCACGCGGAACACGAAGCGTCCCAGTGTCAGTTCCTCGCCCGCCTCCGGCAGGTGGCCAATGGCTGCCGTCACCAGGCCGCCGATCGTGTCGTACTCGTCGTCGTCGAAATCGGCCTTGAAGCGATCGTTGAAATCGCCGATGGGCGTCAACGCATCTACCACGAACTGGCCATCGGCCTGCGCCGCGATCAGCGCGCTGGGGTCCTCGGCGTCATCGTGCTCGTCGTCGATGTCGCCGACGATCTGCTCCAGCACGTCTTCGATAGTCACCAGGCCGGCCACCCCACCGTGCTCGTCGATGACGATGGCCATGTGGTTGCGCGACTGGCGGAACTCGCGGAGCAGCACGTCCAGGCGCTTGGATTCGGGAATCAGCACCGCCGGGCGCAGCAGTTCATGGATGGTGCCCGGGCCGTGGTCGGCCACCACACCACGCAGCAGGTCCTTGGCCAGCAGGATGCCGAGGATCTCGTCCTTCTCCTCGCCATGCACCGGGAAGCGCGAATGGCCGGACTCGACCACCAGCTTCATGAGCTCCAGCAGCTTGGCGTCGGCCGGCAGCGAAACCATCTGTGAGCGCGGGATCATCACGTCGCCCACGGTCAGGTCGGAGACGGCGATGGCCCCCTCCATCATGCGCAGCGTATCGGCGGCGATCAGGCCATCGGCCTGGGCATCGCGCAGCAGCTCGACCAGGTCTTCGCGGGTGGTGGGCTCGCCGGACAGCGCGGAGCTGATGCGTTCGAGCCAGGAGCGCCGTTCCGGCGCGTGGGAGTTACTACTGTCGTCCTCGGACATGGGGCGCGTTCAGGTGCCCCCTGGGGGATGGGGGTCATTCAGGAAGTCTACCGTGGTTGGTGGGCCAATCGGTGAACCCTGAGGCCGGCCGGCATTGCGCGTCGTGGCGCACCCGCCCACGGTGATGCTCAACCCGCGACGGCGTAGGGGTCCTCGACGCCCAGCGACGCCAGGATCTCGCGCTCCAGCTGTTCCATGCACTCGGCCTCGCGTTCATCATCATGGTCCCAACCGAGCAGGTGCAGCACGCCGTGCACGGTCATGTGCGCGTAATGGGCGGCCAGTGCCTTGCCCTGTTCACGGGCCTCACGTGCCACCACCGGCGCGCAGATCACCAGGTCGCCCAGCAGCGGCAGCTTCACGCCCTCGGGCAGCCCTTCCGGCAGTTCGGCCGGAAAACTGAGCACGTTGGTGGCGTAATCCTTGCCCCGGTAGTGGTGGTTCATGGACCGGCCTTCCTTGTCGTCGACGATGCGGATGGCGAGGTCGGCCTCCCGGATGCGGCCCTCCAGTGCCGCGGCCACCCATTTGCGGAAGCTGGCGGCAGCGGGGATGCCGGCACGCGGCAGGCCATAGCTGATGGATACATCGAGACGGGTGGGGCCGACAGTCATGGCTACGGACCGTTGATGAGTGGGCGGGAGGTCAGGAGGCGGCGCCGGGTTGCGCGGCCTTGTCGTCGCGCGCGTCATACGCGTCGACGATGCGCGCGACCAGCGGATGGCGCACCACGTCGCGCGCCTCGAAGAACGTGAAACTGATCCCGTTCACATGATGCAGTACTTCCAGCGCGTCTTTCAGGCCGGACTTCTGGTGACGGGGCAGGTCGATCTGGGTCATGTCACCCGTGACCACGGCGGTGCTGCCATAGCCGATGCGGGTCAGGAACATCTTCATCTGTTCGATCGTGGTGTTCTGCGCCTCGTCGAGGATGACAAACGCATCGTTAAGCGTGCGTCCGCGCATGTAAGCCAGCGGCGCGATCTCGATGACGTTCTTCTCCAGCAGTTTCACCACCTTTTCCACGCCCAGCATCTCGTACAGCGCGTCGTACAGCGGGCGCAGGTACGGGTCCACCTTCTGCGTGAGGTCGCCGGGCAGAAAGCCGAGCTTTTCGCCGGCTTCGACCGCCGGACGCACCAGGATCAGGCGCTGCACGCGGCCCTCGTTAAGCGCTTCCACCGCACTGGCCACGGCCAGATAGGTCTTGCCCGTGCCAGCGGGACCAATGCCGAAGTTGATGTCATGCACGGCAATGGCATGCAGGTACTTGGCCTGGTTGGGGCCTCGGCCGCGGATGGTGCCGCGTTTGGTGCGGATCGCCACTTCCTGCGGCTCGATGTCCCGTTCGGCCACGCTGTCCGCGTCGGCCTCAGCCAGGCGCAGATGGATGGCGGGCTCGTCCAGCGTTTCATTGGCCGCATCGGTCCATAAGTCACGGAGCAGGCGCTCGGCCTTGCCCACGGCGGCCTGCGGGCCGACCACCCGGAACACATTGCCGCGGTTGGCGATCTCCACGCCCAGGCGCAACTCGATCATGCGCAGATGGCCGTCGAAGGGGCCACTGAGGTTGGCAAGGCGCTCGGCCTCGGGCGGGTCTAGAGTGAATTCGGAGGTCGTTCGCGAGGACATCGTCGCCGGTATTGAGGGAGGGTGTATCGAGAGCGTCAGCTTGCGCCTCCCGCGGCTTTTTCGCAAAGTGCCGCGACCCTTTCGTTCAGCAGGATGAGGCAATGCGCGTATTCAAGGTTTCATGGCCCGTTACGGTGCTCGCGTTGTCGCTCATGACGGCGGCGCCGGCTCAGGCCGGCAACGTCACCGTGCTCACGGCTGGCCGCATCCACACCATGGACACGGCACGCCCTCGCGCACAGGCGATGGCGTTCGACGATGCTGGCGCCATCCTCGCGCTGGGCGATGCATCCGCCCTGCACAAGCGCTACCCCAACGCCCGCCGCCTCGACGTGGGGGCCGCGACCGTGGTGCCGGGGTTGATCGACGCGCATGGACACGTCGCCGGCCTTGGCCTGACCAAGCTCAACGTCAATGTCGTTGACACCCGAAGCAAGGATGAGGTCTTGCAGCGCCTGCGCGATTTCGCGCGCGACCTGCCGGCCGGGGCCTGGCTGCTGGGACGCGGCTGGGACCAGAATGATTGGCCGGACCAGCAATTCCCCACCGCCGCCGACCTCGACGCCATCTTCCCCGATCGTCCGGTGTGGCTGCGCCGCGTCGACGGTCACGCTGCGTGGGGCAACAGCGCGGCCATGCGCTTCGCGAAGCGCGGCCTGCAGGGCCACTGGCAACCCGACGGCGGCCAGATCCTGCGTGATGCGAAGGGTTTGCCAACGGGCGTGTTCATCGATGCTGCCATGGACCTGGTGGAAGCGGAGATCCCGGCCATGGACGAGGCTGCCACGGAGCGCGCCCTGGCGCTGGGCATGCACGCCGGTCAACCCGTGCTCGACCGCCGACTGCATG
>CBFGOS010000082.1:0-8227 GCA_965650425.1 uncultured Lysobacter sp.
GGGCTTTACCCAGAAGGCCGGATCCAACAGGATCCGGCCTTCTTCTTTTGGGGCGTCGATTCGTCGCCAACGCTCAACGGCCAACCCCGAACCTGCATGTCGCGAGCCCCACCCCCCGGAGCTCCCGTGCCGGCGTGAGCCCTGAAACCGCCGCGCCGCGCGCAAGCGAAAAACCTAGGCAGGTACTTCGTGCAGCAAAAAAGCCACCTGAAAGGTGGCTTCGTGCGGATGCATACGCTGTCTGCCTGGCCTCAGGCCGTTGCCTCAGGCCGTCGGCCTGGCCGCCCTGAATGTCAGGACCAGGACATCTCGCCAAGCCGGCTGTGCGGGATCCAGCGGCGCTACGGCCGTCACGCCATGGTAGACCCGGCTGTCGTCCACAAAGGCGGTATCCAATGGGCGCGTCAAGGTGAAGCTGCCGATTTCGCCACCTTCCAGGGCATGAATGCTGGTGGTGCCGCTGGTGATGTTGTGCCGATCGATCAGCACGACCATGACGAAGTTGACGCCGTCGCGGTGCATGCCTTCAGGTGTGGGCTGGCCATGGCGGCCGGGCAACGCTTCGATCCTGAACTGATGGGCTTCCACATGCCACTGGGTGGCTTGTGGCGCCAGACCGCCGAACAGGGCGTGGGCAAATTCGAGGAGTCGGCGCATCGGCGCGCAGGCGGCCACCTCCTCACGAATGGGTTCAAACCAGCGTTGGATGCCACCCTGCAGCGTGTTGTAGTCGCGGCTTTGGTAATGCGGCTGGTGCGCAGCGCGTTCCAATTGGCCGGCAGCATTGGTGACAAACACGGCGTGGCGCCGGCGGCGTCGCAACCCGATCTGGGCCAGGTAGCTGTCTTCTGCCAGGTCGTGCCAGCTCGATGCGAAGTCTGCCCAAGCCTGGGTGTCGTAGGCAGTCCCGCCGCCAAGCAGGGCCCGCATGACGCCCGCGCCGATAAACGCAAAGCCATCTTCGCGCAGGGCCAGTTCCAGCATGCGGCAATCCGCGGGTAAGGCGAGGGACAAGGCAGTCATGCGTGCAAGGCCGCTTGCGCGAGCAGGGCGAGGACGCACCCAAGGCCGCCAGCCCAGGCCAGGCTACGCAGCAAATGGTGATCGGTGAGGTAGAACACGCCATGCAGCACGCGGAAGGTGATGAAGGCGAGCCCGAGCGCGGCGACGGTCGTGTGCGCGACGCCCGCCAATTGCGCCATCACCACGCTGGCAGCGAACGGCGCGAACGCCTCGAAGGCGTTGAGATGCGCACCGTTTGCACGACGCACGAGGCGGCTTTCCTGCCGTTGCAGCCAGCCGCGTGGGTCGTGGTTGTTGTAGCGATCTCCGCGGGTCTTGGCCACGGCCACCCATAGATAGGGCAGCAGTGCGGCGATCAGCACGCACCAGTAGGCGACGGCAAGGGTCATCGGTGCGCATCCATGAACAGGCAACGCAAAAGCGTAGCGCGAAAACAATGACGGCGCCGCGTGGGCGCCGTCATTGCCTGATGACCAGTCGTCAGGCGGACGTATCAAAGGCTCACTTGGCCGTGGCGCGCAGCTTCTGTTCGGCGGCACGGAAGGCATTGCCTTGATACCAGTGCGGCCACTGCTCGCTGCCGGTCAGCTGCTTGCCCACGCCATACAGCGCTTGAAGGTCCTGCACCACGCCGTCCATCTTCCACGCCGGATCGTACTGGTCGCCGGGCTTGTGGTAGCGGTTGTCGCGGTAGTCGCGCTGCGCGGCATGACCGGCTTCGGCACCCCCCTCGACCAGGTCGTCGCCGCCCTTGGCGTACAGCGCGGGCACGCCGGCCTTGGCAAAGTTGAAGTGGTCGGAGCGGAAGTAGAACCCGTCCTGCGGGGTCGCTTCCGGGGTGAGCGTGCGACCCTGCTCGGCGGCGATGGCCTTGAGCATGTCTTCCAGCTCTGAGCTGCCGTGGCCGACGACGGTCATGTCCTTGGCGCGACCGATCACTGGCATGGCGTCCAGGTTGATGACGGCCACAGTCTTGGCCAGCGGGAAGCTGGGGTGAGCGACGTAGTACTTGGAGCCGAGCAGGCCGGATTCCTCAAGGGTGACGGCGAGGAACACCACCGAGCGCTCCGGGGCCGGGTTCTGCTTGGCGAAGGCTTCGGCAATCTCAAGGATGCCGGCCACGCCGGTAGCGTTGTCGACCGCGCCGTTGTAGATGTGGTCTTCGCCCGCCGGTGCGGCGGGGGCGCCGCCGTGGCTGTCGGCATGGTTGCCCAGATGGTCCCAGTGCGCCATGTAGACCACGGTTTCGTCCGGGCGCTTGCTACCGGGCAGCACGGCCACGACGTTCTGCGAAGACTTCTCGGCGATGGTGCTCTTCAGCTCCACCGAGGCCTTGGCCTTCAGCGGGATGGGCTTGAAGCCCTTCTTGCCGGCGGCCTTGTACAGGGCGTCGAGGTCCTGGCCCACATCAGACAGCAGTTGGCGGGCGACGTCGCCGGTGATCCAGCCCTGCACCGGCATGCGCGGTTCCGGGTCGTCCTTGGCCGGCAGGGCGAACTGCGCCCCGGACCAGGAGTTCTTGACCACGTCCCAGCCATAGGAAGCGCCTTCGGTGTCGTGGATGATCAGCGCGGCGGCGGCGCCCTGGCGCGCGGCTTCCTCGAACTTGTAGGTCCAGCGCCCGTAGTAGGTCATGCGCTTGCCTTCGAACAGCGCCGGGTCCTGCTGGTGGAAGCCCGGATCGTTGACGAACATGACGACGGTCTTGCCCTTGACGTCCAAGCCGGCGTAGTCGTTCCAGCCCAGCTCCGGCGCGTTGACACCGTAGCCTACGAATACCAGGTCGCTTGCATCGACCTTGACCTCGGCCTGGCCGGTGGTGGTGCCCACGACCATGTCGGTGCCGAACTTCAGTTCGCGCGGTTGGCCATTGACGTCCAGTTTGAGCACCGTGGACTCGTCGGCAGTGGTCTCGACCATGGGCACGGTCTGGAAATAGCTGTCGCCGTTGCCCGGCTTCAGGCCCATCTGCTGGAACTGCGCCTTGAGGTATTCGACCGTTTTCTGCTCGCCTACGCTGCCGGGGGCGCGACCTTCGAACTCATCGGACGCCAGCGCCTTGACCCGCTCGCCGAAGTCGGCGGCGTTGATCTCGGTGGCGAAGGCGTGGGTGGGGGCGGCCGGTTCGGCCGGGGCCTGCGCGGCAGGCGCCTGTTCGGGCGCCTTGCTGCACGCCGCCAGGACGAGGGCGGCAGCGACCAGGCCGGTCGCGGGGTGGAGCGGAATGCGGGACATGGGGCCTCGTGCGGTTCACGCCGGACAGCGGCGGAACCGCATTCTAGGCATACCCCGTCGGGAGGGCGCCATTGGGCCTTGGACGAAGAGTCGCCGACGTCCCCTATCTGCCGGAGCCACCCAGGGGAGGCAGCCGCGGCAACACCGGGCAGCGGGCTGCCCGACTGTCCAGCCAGTGGGCGCTGGGAAGTGGCCGCGCGTCAGCGGGCGGGCGGGGTCGGCGTATCGAAGCGCACCACGGTGGCGCCGGTGACGGGGCCGATCACCGCGCTGCGGTGCACCAGCAACTCGACCTGACGCTCGAATACCAGCGCGCCGTCGACGCGGGCGTTGGGGCCGATGACCACGCGCGGGTCGCGTTGCTTGGTCGAAAACCAGATCTTGCCCGGCTTGGCGTAATGGATGCCGCCACGCACGTGCGAGCCGACGCCGACGGTGGTGTCGCCGCTGACGGTCTCGATGCCGCCGGCCACGTCGGTGTCGATCAGGCCAATGCCACCATTCACAGTGCTCACGCCTTCGCTGATCTTGCCGCCGCGATCGACGAAGATGCTGCCGTTGACGGTTTCGATGCCACCATTGACGGTTACGTTGCGGCCCACCCGGACACTGCCGTTGACCGTGCCGAGGTCGCCGGCCTGCACCATGTCGGCGACGTGCACGCTGCCGTTGACGGTCGTCGCCTCGCCGACGCGGGCGTTGCTGCCGATGCGGATGCTGCCGTTGACGGTGTTCAGCTCGCCCTGGCGACCGCCATCCTCCACGGTGATGCTGCCATTGACCTTGCTGATGTCGGGATCGCCTACCGCGGCGTTGGCGCCCAGGGGCAGGGCCAACATGGCGGATAGGGTGAGCAGGGCGGGAACATTGCGCATCGCGGGAACTCCATGTCGGGTGTGATGACCGTTGGATGCTTCGCGCGGGGTGCCGGTTTAACTCGGCATGCCAGCGCGGGGCGGGTCGTGCGTGCCGGAGGTGCCGGCTGGGCCAAGACTGCGGTACAGGCCACTTCGCTACAATCGCATCAACGCCAAGTCCGGGCATCTGCCCGAAGTCACAGGACCCCCGACGTGTCTGCTTCCTCCCCGGCGGCCGCCTCCGCCCACATGGCCGCGCGACCCAAGCCCGTGGTGCTGCTCATCCTCGACGGCTGGGGCCACCGCGACGATCCGACCGACAACGCTCTCGCCCAAGCCCGGCTGCCGAACTGGCACCGGCTGCTGGCCAGTGCACCGCACACCCTGATCCACACCGAGGGCCGCCATGTCGGCCTGCCGGACGGGCAGATGGGCAACTCCGAGGTCGGGCATATGAACCTCGGTGCCGGCCGCATCGTGTACCAGGACCTGACCCGAATCGATGCGGCGATCGAGGACGGCAGCTTCTTCGCCAATGCCGAGTTGCGCGCGGCGTGCGCGGCGGCCAGGGCCACGGGCGGTACGCTGCACCTGATGGGCCTGCTGTCGCCCGGCGGCGTGCACAGCCACGAGGCGCACATCTTTGCGATGATCGAACTGGCACGCCGCGAAGGCGTGCCGGACGTCGCGGTGCACGCGTTCCTCGATGGCCGCGACATGCCGCCTCAGTCGGCGGCACCCAGCTTGGCCGCGCTGGAAGCCGCCTGCGCCAAGGCGGGCAATGCGCGCATTGCGACGGTCTGTGGGCGCTACTACGCCATGGATCGCGACAAGCGGTGGGACCGCCAGCGCAAGGCATGGGATGCCATCGTCGAAGGCGTCGCCGAGCACGTGGCGCCGGATGCGGCCGCGGCGCTGGCCAACGCCTATGCACGCGGCGAGAACGATGAGTTCGTGGCCGCGACCGTGATCGGTGCGCCCGCGCCGATGCGCGATGGCGATGCAGTGGTGTTCATGAACTTCCGCGCCGATCGTGCGCGGCAGTTGACGGCCGCGTTCGTGGCGCCCGATTTCGATGGCTTCGAGGCGCGCCGCCCGGCTTTGTCGCGTTTTGTGTGCCTCACCGAGTACGACGCCCGGCTGCCGGCGCCGGTCGCGTTCGCGCCGGACGATCTGCGCAGCACCTTGGGCGAAGTGCTGGGCGCAAACGGCTTGAAGCAGTTGCGCATAGCCGAGACCGAGAAGTACGCGCATGTCACCTTTTTCTTCAGTGGCGGCCGCGAAGACCCGTACGAGGGCGAGACGCGCGTGCTGGTGCCCAGCCCGAAGGTCGCCACCTACGACCTGCAGCCGGAAATGAGCTGCCCGGAAGTCACCGACAAGTTGGTCGCGGCGATCCGCTCCGGCGAAATCGACGTGGCAATCTGTAATATCGCCAACCCGGACATGGTGGGGCACAGCGGTATCCTCGCTGCCGCCATCCAGGCGGCTGAAGCGGTGGACGTGGCGATTGGCGCGGTTTGGCAGGCGGTGCAGGACGTGGGCGGAGCCTTGCTGGTCACCGCGGACCATGGCAACGTCGAGATGATGCGCGACCCCGAGACCGGCCAACCCCACACCTCGCACACCGTCGGTCCGGTGCCGTTCGTGTATGTCGGCCCGCGCGCCGCCGCGTTGCGCAGCGGCGGTGCGTTGCGCGATGTCGCCCCGACCATCCTTGACCTGCTGGGCGTGCCCAAGCCGGCCGAGATGAGCGGCGAAACCCTGTTGGTGGGTTGATGCGGACGGCGCGCGCGGTTCTCGCCGGTGCACTGCTTGCGATGCTGGGCATCGCGGGCGTGCCTGCACAGGACCGAAGCGCCACGGAACGCAAGCTGGAGTCGGTCAAGCGCGAGCTGCAGGGCGTGGCGGCGGAACGCCGCAAGCTGGAAGGCCAACGCGGCAGCGCCGCGCGACAGTTGCGCGAGGTCGACGAAAGGGTGGGACAGTCTTCGCGCAGCCTTCGCGAGACCGAACGACGCATGAGCAGCGATGAAGCTGCGCTGGCGTTGCTGCACGAGCAGCGCGATGCCCTGCAGGGGCGTACCGCCGCGCACAAGGACGAACTGGCGAAGTTGCTGCGCGCGGCCTATGCCCAGGGCGGGGCGGCACCATTGAAGGTGATGCTGGCGCAGGATCGGGTGGCCGACGCCAACCGGGTGCTGACCTATCACCGCTACGTGCAGCAGGACCGGGCGCGCCGCATCGCCGCCCTGACGCGGGACTTGCAGGCGCTGGACATCGTCGAGCAGCAGATCACGCAGCGACGCAGCGCGCTGGAAAGCGCCCGCGAACAACAGCGCGAGCAGTTGCGGACGCTGGAGCAGGACCGTCGGGCACGCGCCACGCTGGTGGCCGAACTGGACTCGCGCTACCAGGATCGACGCTTCCGCGAACAGGCCCTGGGGCGTGACGCCAAAGGGTTGGAACATTTGGTAGGTCGCTTGCGCGCCGCCGCTGCCCGGGCCGAGGCGCAGCGAAAGGCCGCGGCCGCGCGCGAAGCCCGGCAAGCACGCGGCGGCAGCGGCGGCAGCGGCGCGGGCAAGGCAGGCCGCGCTGGCGGTTCGCGGCGCACGACGACGGTGGCCAGCGCGCCAGCACCGCAGGTCGGCGGCCTGGGGTGGCCAGTGTCCGGTGCCTTGCTCGCCGGGTTCGGCGCCACCATGCCCGACGGGCGCCGCAGCGACGGCCTGCTGATCGGGGCTGGTGCCGGCAGCACGGTCAGCGCCGTGGCCGATGGTGACGTGGTTTATGCCGAGTGGATGACCGGCTATGGCCTGCTCCTGATCGTCGACCACGGCAATGGCTACATGAGCCTGTATGCGCACAACGATGCGCTGCTGCGCAACGTGGGCGACCGTGTACGCAAGGGGCAGTCGGTGGCCACCGTGGGCAGTTCCGGCGGGCATGGCCGCCCCGCGCTGTACTTCGAATTGCGCCGGAGCGGCCAGCCGGTGAACCCGGGTACGTGGCTGCGGCGCTGAACCCGCCCATCATGGGTTAACGAAAGCTTCCGGCGGATTGGGGGAGCATCCGGGTTCCCCCCGCGGCAGGAAGCGTGCACGATGCCCGAACCCGGGCGCGCTTCCATGGTCCAAGTCGATGGTCCCGCCGTGCCCACCCCTCCGGAGTCTGCATGCCCCGTCGTCGTCCCCTTCCGCTCGCCTTGGCCGTAGTCCTTTTGTTCTCCTGGGGCAGTGCGGTCGCGCAGCAGGTCCCCGAATCAGAGTCGCCCCCGTCATCCGAAGCGCTGAATACCGCCAGCGACTCCAAGGTGCCGCTCGATGAGATTCGCCGTTACGTGGCGGTATACAAGGCGGTCAAGCAGGCCTACGTGGAGCCGGTGGACGATGCCAAGCTGATGCAGTCGGCCATCCGCGGCCTGCTCCTCGACCTCGACCCGCACAGTGTGTACCTGCCCAAGGCCGACGCCGACGAGTTCGATGAGCAGGCGCGGGGCCGCTATGACGGCATCGGCGTGGAGATTTTCCGCCAACCCGACGGCTTCCTGCGCGTCATCGCGCCGATCGATGACACTCCGGCGATGAAGGCCGGGATCAAGGCCGGCGACCTCATCACCGCGGTGGATGGCAAGCCACTACGTCCCGAGGACGGCGACGACAACGAACCGTTGCGTGGACCGCCCGGCAGCAAGGTGGTGCTGACCGTAGTACGGGAAGGGATTGCCAAGCCGCTGGAAATCACCGTGCAGCGCGAGACCATCCGCGTGGCCAGCGTAAAGGGCCGGATGCTGGAGCCCGGCTACGGCTACCTGCGCATCGCCTCGTTCCAGGCCGATACCGCAGCAGACTTCGAGCGACAGCTCGGCGTCATGAAGGAGCAGGCGGGCGGACGCCTCCGTGGTCTGGTGGTCGACCTGCGCACCAACCCGGGTGGCCTGCTCAATGCTGCCGTGCAGATCGCCGATGACCTGCTCGACAGCGGCAAGATCGTCAGCACGCGCGGCCGCATGCCCATCAGCGACGCGGAATTCGGCGCCACGCCGGGCGACCGCCTGGACGGCGCACCGGTGGTGGTGCTGGTGGACGCGGATTCGGCCAGTGCGTCGGAAG
>CBFGOS010000083.1:0-8199 GCA_965650425.1 uncultured Lysobacter sp.
ACGCGTTCCACCGTGTCGAGGAACGCGTGCGGCTGCAGCACCCCGTGCGTCGGGCTGTGCCAGCGCAGCAGCGCGCTGAAGCCGGAGATGCTGCCATCGCTGGCCGCCACCCGCGGCTGGTAGTAGAGCCGGAATTCGCCGTTGTCCAAGGCCTCCACGATCCGGTTTGCATCGGCATCCGCCGGCCGCTCGCGCGGCACCGGCCGGGCATACATGCCAATGCCGGCAAGCCCGGATTCCTTGGTGTGGCGGCGCGCCTCGTCCGCGCGTGCCAGCAGGCTGGCGGCATCGCTGGCGTGGTCGGGGTAAATCGCGATGCCGGTGAACAGCCTCACCGGAAACGTGTACGGCGGCAGCGACAGCGGCGCCTGGAATGCCTCGTGCAACCGCTCGGCCAGGCCCGCGCCGTCCAGCTCACCCGGCAGGTAACCGATGCCCGCCAGGAATTCGTCGCTGGACAGCCGCCACAACCAACTCTCGGCGGGCATCGCCGCGCGCAGCCGCTGCGCGATCGCCGCCAGCGCCTGGTCGCCCACGTCTTCGCCCATGTTGACGTTGATCAGGCGGAACATGTCCACGTCGATGTGCAGCAGCGCGATTCGGCGGCCGGTGGCGCCCGCCGCCGCAATCGCCGCCGTCAGGCTGGGCCCGTTCGCACCCAGCCGGAACAGCCCCGTCACCGGGTCGACCGGGGTGCCACTGCCGTAGCCGTACCCTTGTGGCACCGGTGTCCCGCCTCAGTCCTTCTCGCCAGCGGGCGCGGCCTTGGGCGCACTGCCGAAGTCGCCTTCCGCCTGCGCGGCCAGGTACGCGAACACCGCGTAGGCGGCCACGTTCTGCGCCAATGCCTGCGGATCGATCTTGTCGAAGGTGTCGTCTGGCGTGTGGTGCAGGTCGAAGTAGTCGCTGCCGTCCTGCGCCAGCCGCGCCCAGGCCAGGCCCTCGGCCGCGAACGGACTGATGTCCGGGCCGGGTCCGCCTTCACCCGGCACGTGGGCAATGCCCAGCGGCGCCAAGGCCGACGCGATCTGGCGGTCGGCCTCCTGTGCATAGTCCGGTGCGGCACTGGAATAGGCATAGATGCGTCCCGCACCGAAATCGCTTTCCGCCGCGATCTGGTGCTTGCGCACGGCCTTGGCGTGCTGCAGCGCATACGCCTTGCCGCCGTGCAGGCCCTGTTCCTCGTTGGCGAACGCCACCACGCGGATGCTGCGCGCCGGCGCCTTCGGCAACTGGCCGATCAGCGCGCCCGCGGCCATGGTCAGGCCCACGCCCGCGCCGTCGTCCACCGCGCCGGTGCCCAGGTCCCACGAGTCGAGGTGGCCGCCGATCAGCACCACTTCATCGGGGCGCTTGCTGCCGCGGATTTCGCCGATCACGTTGTAGGACGTGGCGGTGCCATCCCAGCCGCAGTCAAGGTGCATGCGTACGCGCTGCGGCCCGCGCTGCAACAGGCGCGCCAGCTGATCCGCGTCGGGCACGGACAGTGCCGCGGCCGGCACGGGCGTCAAGCCTTCGTCGAACCGGGTGATGCCGGTATGCGGCTGGCGATGGGAATCCGTGCCGGCCGAACGCATCAGGAAGCCGATCGCGCCCTTGGTGATCGCGACCGACGGCCCGCGGCTGCGCACGCGAGAACCTGGACCGTAGCCACTGCCATCGCGCGCGCGTTCCATCCGGTAGTCGACGAACGCGATCTTGCCGGCCAGCGAACCCGCCGGCGCTGCTTCCAACGCGGCGAGGTCCGCAAAGCGCACGACCTCCGCCTCGACCGTGCCGCCCGGGCTACCGCCCAGTGCGGTCATGGTCAGCGGCTGCGCGTGCGCACCCAGGACCTGCGCGTGCTCGGCGCGGCGTTCCCATTTGGGGAAGGTCACCGGCTCGATCCAGACCTTGTCGTAGCCCAACTCGCGGAACTTGGCCTGCGCCCAGGCCACTGCACGCGCATCGCCCTCGCTGCCGGCCATGCGCGGCCCGACCTCGGTCGTCAGCGATTCGGTGATGCGGTACCCCAGGTCGCTGGCCAGCGCGGTCTCGCGCAACGTGCCGGCCACCGTCATCGCGTTGTCGGGAATGCGGGTGGGGCGTTGCGCGGCGTCGACCGCCATGGGGAGCAGGGTGGCCGTAGCCAGCACCATGCCGATGGCCGTAGACAGGACGCGCATTCGCCTTACCTCGAATCGGGGATCAAACCCCAAGCGTATCAACCCCGCGCGCCCGGGGTGTGTGCCGCCGGTCATGCCGCGGTGGGCATGACCGGCTCAGCGGCGGGTTACTTGCGCAGCGCGTCGCGGATCTCGCGCAACAGCAGCACTTCCTCGCTCGGGCCCGTGGGCGCCACGGCGGCCGGCTTGCGCGCGCGGTTGTAGGCCTTCAAGAACAGGAAGATGACCAGCGCGATCAGCACGAAATCGATCATCGTCTGCAGGAACAGGCCGTACTTCACCGCGACTTCCGCGGCCACTTCCTTGCCGGCCGCATCCAACTGCGCCGGGGTGAGCACGTACTTCCAGTCGCTGACACTCACGCCTCCGGTCGCCGCGCCCACCAACGGCATCACGATGCCGTCCACCAGTGCGGTGACGATCTTGCCGAACGCCGCGCCTATGACCACGCCGACCGCCAGGTCGACGACGTTGCCGCGTGCGATGAACTCCTTGAACTCGCTGACCATGCCCATGGACCGATCCCCTCCTGCGGTTGGTACGTCGGGTGACGTGTGGCGACTATAGCGTGGCCGTCGCGGCCGGAATTACCCGGCCTTCCAGCGTCACCACGCCGTCGAGCGCGGCGACGAACGTGTCGCCCACCTGCAGCGGGCCCACCCCGGCGGGCGTCCCCATGAACACCAGGTCGCCGGCCTTGAGGGCAAACAGCTTCGACAGTTCGTGCAGGATTTCGGGCACCGTCCAGATCAGGTCGTCCAGCGCGCCGTGCTGGCGCACCTCCCCGTTGATAGTCAGCGTTAGGCCGCGGCCGGCCAGCGCACCCACCTCGGCGGCCGGCACGATGGCACTGATGGGTGCGGAGTCGTCAAAGGCCTTGCCGGTGTCCCACGGCAGGCCCTTGGCCTTGGCGGCCCCCTGCAGGTCACGGCGGGTCAGGTCCAGGCCCACGGCGTAGCCGTACACCAGCGCCTCTGCCCGGGCCGGGTCGAGCACGCCCTCGGGCGCGTCGGTGCCCAGCGCGACAACCAGCTCCACTTCGTGGTGCAGGTCCTGGGTGCCGCGCGCATAGGGCACCTGCCCATCCAGCACCAGGGCATCGGCAGGCTTGCCGAAGAACACCGGCTGCCCGCGTTCGGCCGGGGAGGCCGGCACCGCCGCGCCCATCTCACGGGCATGGTCGGCGAAGTTGCGGCCGACGCAGAAGATGCGGCGGACCGGGAACGTGGCGGACAGCTGGCCGCCGAGGCGGACCGGGACGCGCGGCACGGCCGGCGCCGGAATGACGTCGCTCATGGGGAGCTCGCAGAAGGAGTGAAGCCGATAGTGTGCAACGTCGGCTGCGGGCCGTCAGCGGGGTGGGGCGGTCGGCAGGGGGCGCCGGCCGCCTGGCAGCGGCTTCAGCGGCTTTGCGGCAGCGCCTGGGGCGTGACCACGCGATACTCGCCCTCCACCACCTGGCTGGTGCGGGCGATGGGTTTGCCACGGCGCTTCCACAGGCGATAGAGCAGGCCACCGCCGATCATCACCGCGCCAATCACCAGGCTGAAGGCCAGCAACACCAGCACCAGGCCCAACCCGACCAGTGCCAACGCGAAGCGCAGCACGCGGTGGCGCGGCTTGCGCGGCCCGAGGGCGGAGCGCAGGCGGGACTGGAAGGCGAAGCTGTCAAAGCGGAAGGCTTGGGCGGACATTCGGATCGTCGTGACACAATGGCGCAATACGCCGGTCACCCAAGTATCGTTCAGCCCTTCCGGTGGAGGTGTGATGGATTCGTTAAACCAAGTCCCCGGTCACGGGCCGCTGCTGGCACTGGACCGCCTCCCCGATGGCGGCTTTGCCGAAACCGAGGCCGTCGTCGATGGCGATGCCGAGTCGCTGATCCTGTTTCGCGACGGCGACACCGTGCGTGCCTGGTTCAACATCTGCCCCCACGCCGGACGTCGTCTGGACTGGGCGCCGGGCGAGTTCCTGCGCAGCAAGGACGGGCTGCTGGTGTGTGCCGCACACGGCGCCAGCTTCGAGCTGGCAGGCGGCGCATGCGTGGCCGGCCCGTGCCGCGGCGAGGCGCTGCGCGCCGTGCCGGTCGTGGTCCGTGATGGGGCGGTCTTCCTGGCCTAGTTGCACCGGTAGCGGCGGTCACCGACAGACTATTCGCCTGCTGCTTCGGCCCACGCGCCAGCCTCCCATCAATACATCAGGTTGACCATCACCACCGCCACCACGGTGTAGATCAGCGAAAGCGGCCCGCCCACCTGCCACAGTTCCTTGCCGGTGTACCCGGCCGGGCCGGTGACCATCGAGATAACGGGGTTGGACGCCGTCATGAAGTTGTTGGACGCCGACAGCGCCACGATCAGCGCGTAGGCGGTGGGGCTGCCGCCCGCGGCCAGCGCCAGGTTGATCGCCAGCGGCACCATCACGATGGTCGCGCCCACGTGGCTGATGACCAGCGAGAACGCGGTCGTCAGCAGCGCCAGCGCCAGTTGCATCACCCACGCTGGCGTCCCGCTGGGGAACTGCTCGATGCTGTGGCCCGCGACCCACGCCGCCGCGCCACTGGAGTCCATGGCCCAGCCCAGCGGGATCAGGCAGGCCATCAGGAACACCGTCTTCCAGTTGATCGCCCCGTAGGCCTCGTCGATGTTGATCACGCCGGTGATCAGCATGCCGGCCACGCCTGTCATCAGTGCGATGGACACCGGCAGGCGCGACGACAGCGCCAGCAGCATCGCCACCGCGAAGATGGCCAGCGCGACCTTGAGCTTGTGCGGCCGCTGCTCGCCCTTCGGGTAATCGGTGACCACGACCAGGTCCTTGGACTTGGCCGTTTCGGCCAGGTCGGTCCAGATGCCGTGGATGACCATCATGTCGCCCGCGCGCAGCGGCACGTCGCGCACGTTTTCCCGCATCACGGTCTTGTCGCGGTTCACCGCCAGCAAGTCCAAGCCCATCTGTCGGCGCAGGGCCAGCGAGCGCGCCGTCTTGCCGATGAACGCCGACGTGGCGGGTATGACCGCCTCGGCAATGCCGGCCCGGCTGGGGTTGAACAGGTCGCCGAAATTGCGCAGCCGCGCGTTCATGCGCAGGAACTGGTTCTGGGCGAAGTCGCTGACCTGTTCCTTCGGCCCCATCGCACCCAGCACGCTGCCCACCCACAGCCGGGTGTCGGCCGGCGGGGCCAGGCGTGCGTCGTCACCGGTCTTGAGTGCCAGCAGCAGCGGCGCGTTGTGCAACGCCTCGGCCTCGCCCAGCGACATGCCCACCAACGGGCTTTCGGCGGTCACGGTCAGCTCGTAGACATCGCCTTCAATGCCATAGGCCTTGGCGAAATAGCTCTGGGTGCGCGCGGGCGTCGCGCCCGTGCCGTCGTCCTCGCGTTCCAGCTTGGAGCCGCGGAAGTGGAAGTACACCAGCGAGGCGGCCAACAGCACCAGGCCGATCGGCAGCGGCGCGAACATCTTGAGTGGCTCGATGGTCGCCGCGCCCGAGGGCAGGTTGCCGTTGGCGGCCAGCAGCAGGTCGTTGAGCAGGATCAGCGGCGAGTTGCCGACCATGGTCAGCCCGCCGCCCATCACGATGGCGGCGGCAATCGGCAGCAGCAGGCGCGGCAGGGTCAGTCCGGTGCGCGAGGACAGCCGCGAGGCGACGGGCAGGTACAGCGCCATCACCGACGGGTTCTGCATGATCGAGGAGTTGATGCCCGCCACCGCACCGGTCAGCAGCATCAGCCGCGACTCGACGCCATGCGCGCGGCGCAGCAGCCAACCGGCGAGACGGTTGAGCGCGCCGGTGCGGTCCAGTCCCGCCCCCAGGATCATCGTGGCGATGACGCTCATCACCGCGTTGGAGGAGAAACCGTTGAAGATCTCCTCGGGCGCCACCAACCCGGCCAGGCCGAGCATCACCAGCACCACCAGCGCCACCACGTCGGCGCGGATGCGCTCGAACAGGAACATCACCATCGTGAAGCCCACCAGCCCGAGCACGAGCATCATGTCGGTGGTGAGCGTCAGCGCGGTGTCTTCCATGCCGTTGGGGTCAGGCTCTCAGGTCAGGTGTCCGCGACGCGGTCGTAGACAAGGTCCCACACGCCGTGCCCGAGCTTCTGGCCGCGCGTCTCGAAATGGGTCTGCGGACGCCATTCCGGACGCGGCACCGAGCCACGCGGGCCGGCACGGTTGCGGATGCCGGGCGTCGCATCGAGCACGTCCCACATCTGTTCCGCATAGTCGTGCCAATCGGTGGCGAGGTGCAAGCGGCCCGTGGGCGCGAGTTTACGCACCAGCAGGGCGGCGAACCCCGGGTTCACCAGCCGGCGTTTGTTGTGCCGCTTCTTGTGCCACGGGTCGGGGAAGTAGATGCGGATCTCGTCGAGGCTGCCGTCGGCGATCTCGTTCTCCAGCACTTCCACCGCGTCGTGGTGGTACACGCGCACGTTGTCCGAGCCGTCCTCGGCCAGCGCATTGAGCACGCGGCCCACGCCCGGGGCGTGCACCTCCAGCCCGATGAAATCGCGCGCCTTGTCATTGGCGCCGGCAAACCGCAGCGCCTCGCCGTTGCCGAAACCAATCTCCACCACGCGCGGCGCGTGGCGCCCGAACACGGCGTCGAAATCCTTCGGCGCGCCGGCGTAATCCAAGCCGAAGCGCGGCCACAGCGCATCGAACGCGCGCTGCTGCGCCGGCGTGAACCGGCCCTGGCGCAGCACGAAGCTGCGGATGCGGCGGTGCCCTTCCTCTACGGTGAAGGGCTTGGGCGGCACCTTGGCGCCTTCGCTGTTGAACGGGTCAGTCATGGTCTGCGTGGGTAGCGGGCAACGCCGCCCTCAGCCGATGAGGCCGTCGATGGGCGAGGACGCGCTGGCAAAGCGCTTGCGCGGGATGCGGCCGGCCTTGAACGCAGCGCGGCCAGCTTCGACCGCCAGCTTCATGGCGTGGGCCATCAGCACCGGGTCCTTGGCGCCGGCAATCGCGGTGTTCATCAGCACGCCGTCGCAGCCCAGCTCCATCGCGATGGCCGCGTCGGAAGCCGTGCCCACGCCGGCATCGACGATGATCGGCACCTTGGCGCTCTCGATGATCTCGATCAGGTTGTACTTGTTCTGCACGCCCAGGCCCGAGCCGATCGGCGCGGCCAGCGGCATCACCGCCACGCAGCCGATCTCCTCCAGGCGCTTGGCCAGGATCGGATCGTCGCTGGTGTAGACCATCACGTCGAAGCCGTCCTTCACCAGCAGCTCGGCGGCGGCAAGGGTCGCCACCACGTCCGGATACAGCGTCTTCTGGTCGCCCAGCACTTCCAGCTTGACCAGCTTGTGGCCGTCCAGCAGCTCGCGCGCCAGGCGGCAGGTGCGCACCGCGTCGTCGGCGGTGTAGCAGCCGGCCGTGTTGGGCAGGATGGTGTAGCGGTCGGGCGGCAGCACGTCGAGCAGGTTGGGCTGACCCGGGTCCTGGCCGATGTTGGTGCGGCGGATGGCGACGGTCACGATTTCCGCGCCCGCGGCCTCGGTGGCCAGGCGGGTCTGCTCCAGGCCGGTGAACTTGCCGGTGCCGGTCAGCAGGCGGGAACGGTAGGGCTTGCCGGCAATGACGAGCGTGTCGTCGGCCAGCGGAGTGGGGGCGTGCAGGGTCATGGCCGTATGGTACCAGCGCCGCTCGTCGGTCGGCCGGGCCCGATGGTCGTCCTGGGCCCGTGGGAAGCGAAGAACGTGGCCGCATTGCGCCTGGGCCGACGTATTGGCAGATGGGCAGCGCATCCAGACAGCCGGCGTTCCCCCCTGTACCCGGCGCAGATCGCGGCCCGCGGCAGGTCCGCGAGGTACGAAATGGCACGGCCGGCGCATGCCGGCTTCGCAAAGCTTCGGGTCCGGGCGCTCAGGAGGAGTGGCGGGCGGCCGGGTTACCTCACCTCGCGGAGCCTGTCCGCATTTTCCCAGTCAGGGACGGAGCCACACCGTGCCCTCAGGCGCCGCACCGCATGCGGCTGCCCTCAGCCTCCGCCCAGCGCGTGGACGATCTCGACCCGGTCGCCG
>CBFGOS010000084.1:0-8165 GCA_965650425.1 uncultured Lysobacter sp.
AATAGTCGACTTTGGCATTGCGCTCTCCAAGTCAAGCAAGATTGGCTCAACAGATTTGGACATAGGCCTTGTGCCTATGAGGACTTCGCCGCGGTCGCCCAGGACCTGGCCGCGAAGAAGATCACCTCGGCCCAGCACCTGGGCATCCAGGGCGGCAGCAACGGTGGCCTGCTGACCGGCAACATGCTGACCCAATACCCCGAGTTGTTCGGTGCGGTCGTGGTGCAGGTGCCCCTGCTGGACATGAAGCGTTACAGCCACCTGCTGGCCGGCGCCTCATGGATGGCCGAGTACGGCAACCCGGATACCGCCGACTGGGAATTCATCCGGACCTTCTCGCCGTACCACCTGTTCGATGCGAAGAAGCAGTACCCCGCCACGCTGTTCACCACGTCCACCCGCGACGACCGCGTGCACCCGGGTCACGCCCGCAAGATGCACGCGCTGATGTCGGAGGCGGGCAAGGACGTGCGCTACTACGAGAACATCGAGGGTGGCCACGGCGGCGCGGCCAACAATGCGCAGGCCGCGCACATGAGTGCGCTGGCCTACACGTTCCTGTGGAACCAGTTGTCCAAGTAAGCGGTGCCGCCGCGGTATTGACCTGACACCGCAACGGGCGCCTCCATCGGCGCCCGTTGCTTTTGACAAGGACGGACCCCATTCCATGAAACCCACTTCCCTGATCCTGGCGGCCACGTTGCTCATGACCACCACCTCCAGCCTCGCCGGCGACGCCGGCCGCACCGATCTGCCGCCCGCGCCCGATGCTGCCCGCAAGCCGCACGTGGTCAAGGCCCCGCACGGCGCGCAGCGCGTCGACGAGTACTACTGGCTGCGCGACGACAAGCGCAAGCAGCCGGAGATGCTGACCTACCTCAACGCCGAGAACGCCTACGTCGACGCCTTCATGGCGCCGCTGAAGCCGCTGGAGAACGCGCTGTACGACGAGATCGTCGGCCGCATCAAGCAGGACGACAGCTCGGTGCCGTACCGCGAGCGTGGCTGGTGGTACTACAGTCGCTTTGCCACCGGCCAGGATTACCCCCTCCATGCCCGCCGCAAGGACGCAGCCGGCGCCAACGCCGCCACCGTGCTCAAGGCCAGCGAAACCCCCGACGCGGACGAGCAGGTGTTGCTTGACGTCAACGTGATGGCGAAGGGCAAGGACTACTTCAGCGTCGGCGACTTCGAGGTCAGCCAGGACAACCGCCTGCTGGCCTGGGCCGAGGATGCGGTGGGGCGTCGCCAGTACACCATCCGCATCAAGAACCTGGACACCGGCGAGGTGTACCCCGACACCATCACCGGCGTGTCGCCCAACCTGGTGTGGGCCGATGACAACAAGACGCTGTTCTACGTCGAGAACGATCCGGAAACATTGCTGACCGTGCGGGTGAAGAAGCACGTGCTCGGCACTCCGGTCGCGCAGGACGTGCTGGTGTACGAGGAGCACGACGACAGCTTCTACATGGGCATCAGCCGCACGCGCGATGACAAGTTCATCTGCATCGGCGTGGAGAGCACGGTGTCCAGCGAGTCGCGCTGCGCGCCGGCCGCGAACCCCGAGGCGTTCACCGTGCTGGCGCCGCGCCAGCGCGACGTGGAGTACCAGGCCGACCACCACGGCGGCCGCTGGGTGATCCGCACCAACGCCCCGGGCGCCGACGGCAAGCCCGCCTCCAACTTCAAGCTGATGACCGCGCCCAGCGACGCAACGTCGCGCGCGCAGTGGCAGGAGTGGATCGGCCACCGCGACGACGTGTTCATCGAAGGCTTCGAGCTGTTCGACGCGTTCAGTGCCATCAGCGAGCGCAGCAATGGCCTGGAACGCCTGCGCCTGCTCAAGCCCGATGGCCGCGAGGAATATGTCAGCGCCGACGAGCCCGCGTACAGCATGGGCCTGTCGACCAACTCCGAGCATGACACCGACTGGCTGCGCTACACCTACACCTCGCTGACCACGCCGGCCACCACCTATGAAGTGAACACCAGGACCGGTGAGCGCCGACAGCTCAAGCAGCAGCCGGTGCTGGGTTACGACCCGGCCAAGTACACCACCGAGCGCGTGTGGGCCACGGCGAAGGACGGCACCAAGATCCCGGTGTCGCTGGTGTACCGCAAGGGGTTCCAGAAGGACGGCCGCGCGCCGCTGCTCCAGTACGCCTACGGCAGCTACGGCAACTCCATCGACCCGGGCTTCAACCTGCCGGTGGTCAGCCTGCTCGACCGCGGCATGGTCTACGCCATCGCGCACATCCGTGGCGGCCAGGAGATGGGCCGCAAGTGGTACGACGACGGCAAGCTGTTCCAGAAGAAGAACACCTTCACCGACTTCATCGACGTCACCGACTTCCTGGTCGGCGAAGGCTACGCGGCGAAGGACCGCGTGGCAGCCTACGGCGGAAGCGCTGGCGGCCTGTTGATGGGCGCGATCAGCAACCTGGCGCCGGACAAGTACCGCGTGATCCTGTCGCAGGTGCCGTTCGTGGACGTGGTGACCACCATGCTGGATCCGTCGATCCCGTTGACCACCAACGAATACGACGAGTGGGGCAACCCGGAGAAGCAGGACTACTACGATTACATGCTGTCGTACTCGCCGTACGACAACCTGAAGGCGCAGGCGTATCCGGCGATGTTCGTCGGCACCGGGCTGTGGGATTCGCAGGTGCAGTACTGGGAGCCGGCCAAGTACGTGGCGCGGCTGCGGGACCTGAACACGTCCAAGTTGCCGGTGTTGTTCCGCACCAACATGGATGCCGGCCATGGGGGCAAGTCGGGGCGGTTCCGCCGCTATCGCGAATTGTCGGAGATGTATGCGTTCCTGCTGGACCAGCTGGGGGTGAAGCCTGAGGTCGAGCGGTCCGGCCGGTAACGGCGCGCCGGAGGCGAGTGCACTCGCGTGCCCTCGCCGCGACGTCACGGGTTCCTGCCGCATACTCTTCCCATGAGTGACCAACTCCCCGACGAGCATTTCGGCCGCTTCCGGTGGGCGTGGTGGCTGCTGGCGTATGCCGCGCTGGCCTTGGGGCTGGTCGGCATCGTGGTGCCCGGGCTGCCGACGGTGCCGTTCGTGCTGCTGGCGGCGTTCGCGGCGGCGCGCGGGTCCAAGCGCCTGCACGCATGGCTGCATGCGCATCGTCAGTTCGGGCCGATGATCCGCGACTGGGAACGCAGTGGCGCGGTCAGCCGCCGCGCCAAGCGGATGGCGATTTCCATGATGATCGTTTGCGCGTTGATCCTGTTCGCCACTGCGCCGGCTTGGTGGATGGCGGCGCTGGGCAGCGCCATCATGGCGGTGGTCGCCACGTGGCTGTGGTTGCGCCCGGAACCCTGAGGTCGCGTCCCGTTGAGCCGCGACCGCGGCGCGCTACACTGCGCGGATGAAGCTCAAGTCCGCTTTTCTGTTGATGGCGTTGTCGCTGCCGCTGGTCGGGTGTGGCAACAAGGGCCCACTGGTGTTGCCGCAGGCGCCTGTGTCGGTAGACGCGCCGGTGCCGGTGAATGAGGCTCCGGCCCAGCCCGCGCCTGCCGACGCGGCCACCCCGCAACCGGCCACGTCCCCCACCACGCCCCCGGACCCGGCCGCCCAGGACGGCAATGGCTGAGTCCGTGGCCAGCGGCCTGCGATTCACCAAGATGCACGGCGCAGGCAACGACTTCGTCGTGATCGACCTGCGCGATGGCACGCCCGCGCCCGATCCGGCGCTGTGCCGCCTGCTTGGCGATCGCCACCGCGGGGTGGGCTGCGACCAGATCCTCACCGTCGAGCCGCCGCGTGCCGATGGTTCCGTGGCCAGTTACCGCATCTGGAACTCCGATGCCAGTCCGTCGCAGCAGTGCGGCAATGGCGCACGTTGCATCGCCGCCTGGCTCGTGCGCGATGGTGCGGCGCCCAATGGGGGCCAGTTCCGGTTGGACAGCCCGGTGGGCACGCACACCGTCACCGACCTGGGTGATGGGGCCTTCGAGGTGATGATGGGCGTGCCGGACTTCGTGCCGGCGCACGTGCCCATGCTGGGCGTTGACCAGGCCCAGGACGCCTACGTCCTCGAGCTGGACGGCGCGCCACTGTTTTTCGGCGCCGTGTCGTTGGGCAATCCCCACGCGGTGCTCGAAGTGCCGGACACGGCCACGGCCGACGTCGCCAGGGTCGGCCCGGCGCTGCAGGCGCAGGCGACCTTTCCTGAATCGGCCAATATTGGATTTGCCCAGGTCGAGGCCTTCGACCGCATCCGGCTGCGTGTGTACGAACGTGGCGCAGGCGAGACCCTGGCCTGTGGAAGCGGCGCCTGTGCGGCGGCGGCGGTGCTGATGCGCCGCGGTCGCGTGGCGCGCGACGTGGCCGTGGCGCTGCCCGGCGGCGAGCTGCGCATCCGCTGGCCTGACAACGACGCCACGCTGGCGATGGCCGGCCCCACGGCCTTCGTCTTCGAAGGACTCCTCACTGAGAACGCGACGCCATGACCGACACCGTTGAGCAGTTGGGCGCCCACGAAGTTGCGGCCTGGTTGCGCCGCCATCCGCGGTTCCTGCAGCAGTTTCCCGACCTGGCGATCAGCCTGGTGGTGCCGCGCGACGACGGTCCGGCCGCGTCGCTGGCCAGCTACCAGTTGGAGGTGCTGCGCGACAAGAACCGCGAGCTGACGCGGCGCCTGCACGACCTGTTTGCAAACGCGCAGGAGAACGAACGCCTGAGCGTGCGCACCCACCAGCTCACGTTGGCCCTCATGCGCCAGGCCACCGCGGCCGACACGCTGCGTGCAATGGCGGCGTCGCTGGCGGAGGACTTCAGTGGCGACCTGGTGCGCGTGGTCCTGTTCACGCCGGTCGACGGCCTGGACGATGCCGAGTGGCTGCAAGTGATTCCGGCCGATGATGCGCGCCTGCAGTCGTTCCGCGATTGCATGGCCTCTGGCGAGCCGCTGTGCGGCCGCCTGCAACCGGAAAAGCACGCGGCGCTGTATGGCCCCCGGGCTGATGAGGTGCAATCCACTGCACTGCTGCCGCTCCCGGGCGTGGGCATGGTGGCGGTCGGTAGCAGTGATCCCAACCGTTTCTTTCCCGGCATGGGCACGCTGTTCCTGCGCATGATGGGCGAGTCGCTGGCCGCCGCGCTGGCGAGGTATGCCGACTGAGGTGCCCGCCGGCATGTCGCGTGATTCGCATGTCCGGTGCGGTGAGCGTTGGGGCGTGATGGCGAGGGCGAAGACGTGGATGTAACCGCCGTCGAGGCCTTCCTCGCGTACCTGGAGGTGGAGCGCCGCACGTCCAAACATACGCTGGATGCGTACAGACGCGATCTGGAAGCGCTCGCGCACTGGAGCGAGGCGCAGGGCTGCGATGTACTGGCCTTGCAGCCGGAGCAGGTGCGTGCGTTCGTCGCCGCCGAACATCGCCGCGGCCTGTCACCGAAGAGCCTGCAGCGGCGGCTGTCGGCATGCCGCAGCTTCTATGGCTGGCACGTACGGCAAGGCCGGCTGGCGGCCAGTCCCACCGCCGCGATCCGTGCACCCAAGGCGCCGCGCAAACTGCCGCAGGTGCTGGATCCGGACGAGGTGAAGGCCCTGGTCGAGGTACCCACCGACGCGCCGCTCGGGCTGCGGGATCGCGCGCTGCTGGAGTTGTTCTATTCCTCCGGCTTGCGCCTGAGTGAGTTGTGCGCGTTGCGGTGGCACGACCTTGACCTGGCGGAGGGCCTGGTCACCGTGCTGGGCAAGGGCAGCAAGCAGCGCAGCGTGCCGCTGGGATCCCACGCGCGCAATGCACTGCGCGAATGGCGTGCTTACACGGGGGCGGCCAGCAACGCGCCCGTGTTTCCCGGTCGCGCCGGCCCGATCACGCCGCGCGCCGTGCAGTTGCGCCTGCGCCAACTGGCGCAACGCCAGGGGCTGTTCAAGCGCGTGCATCCGCACCTGCTCCGCCACAGTTTCGCCAGCCACATCCTTGAGTCGTCCGGGGACCTGCGCGGTGTGCAGGAGTTGCTGGGCCACGCCGACATCGCCACCACGCAGATCTATACCCACCTCGACTACCAACACCTGGCGAAGGTGTACGACGCGGCGCATCCGCGGGCCAAGCGAAAGGGGTGAACCCGGCACCCCATGCCCGCCACCAGTAACCCTTGAGGGACGCAAAACCCACCCCCATGCATGGGTTTCCTCCCCCAGGAAGGTCCCCATGGACCCGAGCCAGAACCCAAACGTCTTCCACGCCACCACCATCGTGTCCGTGCGCCGCAACGGCCGTGTCGCCGTCGCCGGCGACGGCCAGGTCACCCTCGGCGCCACCGTGATGAAGGGCAACGCGCGCAAGGTGCGCCGCCTCGGCCGCGACGGACTGGTGCTCGCCGGTTTCGCCGGTGCCGCCGCCGATGCCTTCACCCTGTTCGAACTGTTCGAGGCCAAGTTGGAGAAGCACGGCCAGCTGACCCGTGCCGCCGTGGAGCTGGCCAAGGATTGGCGCACCGAGCGCCGCCTCGGCAAGCTGGAGGCACTGTTGGCGGTGGCCGACCGTGACACCTCGCTGATCATCAGCGGCACAGGCGACGTGATCGAGCCCGAGGACGGCATCATCGCCATCGGCTCCGGCGGCATGTATGCACTGTCGGCCGCGCGCGCGCTGATGGCGCACACCGAACTGGACGCACGCACCATCGCCACCGAGGCCATCGGGATTGCCGGCGACGTCTGCATCTACACCAACCGCAACGTCGTGGTGGAGGAACTGTGAGCATGAAACCCGACACCACCAGCGCGACCATGACCCCGCGCGAGATCGTGCAGGAGCTCGACCGCCACATCGTCGGGCAGCAGCAGGCCAAGCGCGCGGTGGCCATTGCGCTGCGCAACCGCTGGCGCCGCATGCAGCTGGCGCCTGACCTGCGCAACGAGGTGATGCCGAAGAACATCCTGATGATTGGCCCGACCGGCGTGGGCAAGACCGAGATCGCGCGGCGCCTGGCCACGCTGGCCAACGCGCCGTTCGTGAAGGTCGAGGCCACGCGTTTCACCGAAGTCGGTTACGTCGGCAAGGATGTGGAGCAGATCGTGCGCGACCTGGCCGATACCGCGGTCAAGCTGTACCGCGAGCAGGCCAAGGCGCATGTACGCACCCGTGCCGAGGACCTTGCCGAGGACCGCATCCTGGACGCATTGCTGCCGCGCAGGCAGGACGCGCCGGGTGGGTTTGGTTTTGGTGCGGCCACGACGACGGTCGACATTGGTGCCGAGCCAGTCAGCGGCGACGACAGCACCCGCGCCAAGTTGCGGCGGCAGTTGCGCGCCGGCGAGTTGGACCAGCGCGAGATCGAGATCGACGCCGCGGTCAACGTCGGCGTGGACATCATGGCGCCGCCCGGCATGGAGGAAATGGGCCAGCAACTGCGGCAGATGTTCTCGCAGATGGCGGGGGCCAAGACCAACCGGAAGAAGTTGACGATCCAGGCCGCACGCATGCTGCTGGTCGAGGAAGAAGCGGCCAAGCTGGTCAACGAGGACGACATCCGCGCGGCGGCGATCGAGGCCTGCGAGCAGCACGGCATCGTGTTCATCGACGAGATCGACAAGGTGGCCAAGCGCAGCCAGGTCGGGGCCGTGGGTGGCGACGTCAGCCGCGAGGGCGTGCAGCGCGACCTGCTGCCGCTGGTGGAAGGCTCCACCGTCAGCACCAAGTATGGGCCGGTGAAGACCGACCACATCCTGTTCATCGCCAGCGGTGCGTTCCACTTGGCCAAGCCCAGCGACCTGATCCCGGAACTGCAGGGCCGCTTCCCGATCCGCGTGGAGCTGGGGGCGTTGAGCAAGGACGACTTCGTGCGCATCCTGACCGAGCCCAAGGCGGCGCTGACCACGCAGTACGTGGAGCTGATGCGCACCGAGGGCGTGGACCTGTCGTTCAGTGCCGACGCCGTCGAGCGCCTGGCCGAGATCGCGGCGCAGGTGAACGAGCGCCAGGAGAACATTGGCGCGCGCCGGCTGCACACCGTGTTGGAGCGGTTGCTCGACGTGCTGAGCTACGAGGCGCCTGATCGCGGCGGCCAGCGCGTTGTCATCGACCGGGCCTACGTGGACCGCCACCTGGGCGAGCTGGTCCAGGACCCGGATCTCAGCCGCTACATCCTCTGACCGATGGCCGGCCCCGGGGGGGATTTTCGTGTCGCC
>CBFGOS010000085.1:0-8042 GCA_965650425.1 uncultured Lysobacter sp.
GTTTCGGCGCAGCGCTTTTGTAGGAGCGAGCTTGCTCGCCAACCGGCCCCACCGACGTATCGCCAGCAGAGCTGGCTCCTACAAAAAAGCCATCGCTATCCGGGGGGCGAACTCATTGGCCCAGGAGTGTTTCGGCGCAGCGCTTTTGTAGGAGCGAGCTTGCTCGCGAACCGGGCCCCACCGACGCATCGCCAGCAGAGCGGGCTTCTACGAAAAGCCATTGCTACCCGCAGGGGCGAACTCATTGGCCCGGCGCGTAGAGGTCGCTCACCCGCGCTGCCGCGTCCCCAACACCAGGGCGATGCCGCCGAGCACCGCGGCGCTGCACAGTACCAGCCGCAGCGTCAGCGTCTCGTCCAACAACAGGCTGCCGGCCAGGGCGGTGAGCACCGGCACGCTGAGCTGCACGCTGGCTGCCTGCAACGAGCGCAATCCGCGCAGCGCGGTGTACCAGATCGCATAACCGACGCCCGAGGTCACCGCGCCGGAGAGCAGCGCGTAGACGAAGCCGGCCTCGTCCCAGCGCATCCCGTCGAGCCAGGCCAGCCCGAGCACCACGGCAAACGGAATCGCCCGCAGGAAATTCCCCGCCGTCGCCGCCAGCGGGTCGGCCACTCCACGACCCAGCAGCGAATACACCCCCCAGGCCACACCGGCCAGCAGCATCAGGACCGCGCTGGCGAAGGGCGGCGCACTGGCGCCCGGCAACAGCAACGCCACCAGCCCGGCCATCGCCAGCAGCAACCCCAACGTGGCCCACAAGCCCAGCCGCTCGCCCCGGTACAACCCCCAGCACAACATGCTCACCTGCACCGCGCCGAATAACAGCAAGGCACCGGCTCCGGCATCCAGACGGATATAGGCGAAGGAGAACGCGGCCGCATAAGCGAACAGCGCCAGCGCCGACCACCAGTTCCCCGCCGGCGCTCCATCGCCCCGCCGAAAACGCAGCAACAGCCACAACATCACCGCCCCGGAGAGGATTCGCACCCCGGTGAAACTGGCGGCATCGATCTCCGTTTCCCGCAACGCCAGCCGGCAGAGCAGAGAATTGCCGGCAAAGGCGATCATCGCCAGGGCCGTCAGCAGCAGGGTACGCAGCGGCATGGGCACTCCGTTGTCGGGTAGCCGTGTTGTTGTGATGCGGGGAGTGTAGCCAGCGGGGCAGGCGGGGCGGTATTGGTCGATGGTGGGGGAGCGCCCGTCTGTTTGGTGGCCGGAAGTGTCCTTCGGGTTGGTAAAACATCCTCCGCTCGAATACTGTCAGCCGAGTTACCTGAAGGCAGGGCAGCCGGAGTTGAAGAATCCATGACTGACCGCGAACAACTCCATCGAGAGGGCTATGTGCTGCTCCGTCGAGCGATTCCGGCCGAGTGGCTGGATAACCTTCGCGCCGTGTTCGAAGCGGGCGTGAGGCCGTCGGACCAATGGCCGGTGCCGCGTGGCATGGACTGGCGCCACTCGCTGTTGGACATCGATCCGACGGTTCAGGCCGTGTGTCGTCTGCCGGAGCTGCTGGCGGTGGTCGGTGAACTGATCGGGGAACGGTTCTTCCTCGCCCAGGTGGAGGGGCGCGAGCCCCTGGCGGGCGGCGGGTATCAGCGGTTGCACCGCGACTTGTCGGCCCTGCGGCCCGGCGACAGCGTGAACGCCCTGGCTTATCTCGACGACTATGGCCCCGGGAACGGCGCGACACGTATCGTTCCCGGCAGCCATCGTCCCGCGCGGGAAGCGCCGCCGTTCGACTTCAATGACGAATCCCTCTCCGTGCAGCTTTCAGGCGCCGCCGGCGACATCCTAGTCTTCGATGCCGATCTGGTGCACGCGGGCAGCCTGAATGCGACCGGCGCCCGCCGCCGCTCCATGCTGATCAGCTATTTCTCGGAGCCGCTCTACGCCTCCCATCTGGAAACAGCGAGCCTCCGGGGGATTCGGATGGACAGCTCCGAGCGTTTCGATCCCTCGGATTTTGCCTTGGAGGCGATATAGCCCAACGGCGACCGCAACCGTAGGGCCGTCGCTCAGGGCGTGTTCGTCCGAATCGTTGCCGTCGCGTCGCCCCCTGCGTCGCTGCGCCCGGCAGCCAGCAGGCGCTGGATCTGGGCTTCGGTGTCCGCGTAGTTCCCCTCGCCGAAGTGCCGGTAGACGATCCGGCCCTCCCGGTCGATCAGGTACAGCGCCGGCCAGTATTGGTTTCCATAGGCGTCCCAGGTCCGATAGCCGTTGTCCTGCGCCACGGGATAGGTGATGCCGAAGCGCTTCACTGCGGCCTGCAGGTTGCCCAGATTTTTCTCGTAACCGTATTCGGGGGTGTGCACGCCGATCACGACCAACCCCTTGTCCCGGTACTTCCCATGCCATTCCTTCACGTGGGGAAGCACGTGGATGCAATTGATGCAGGAGTAAGTCCAGAACTCCACCAGCACCACTTTGCCGCGCAGGTGTTCCAGGGTTTGCGGCGGGCCGTTGAGCCAATGGTCGATGCCCCTGAACTCCGGCGCGCTTGGCGCCGGCGACCTGTGGGCGGGTTCGGCGGCGGCCGCGCCAAGCGAGTAGCCGGAGGCGAGCAGGCAGGCGGCCAGGAAGGTGATGACGGATTTGAAGGTGGGCATGGTCAGAGTCCTTGCGAAACGGAGGGAAGCCATTGCGTTGCCCAGGCCGACACGAGCACGTCGTACTGGAGCAGTTGAAGGATGCCGACGCTGACGGCGACGGCGCCGAAGACTCGGCGGAACAACGTGGCGCGGCGCTTGAGGAACGACAGCCGGGACGTCACCCAATGGCCGCCGTAAGCGATGAGCAGCATCGGAATACCGGCGCCGATGGCGTAGAGACCGAGCAGCGCGGTGGCGCGTGCGGGCGCCTGTGCGCTGGCGGCGAGCGAAAGAACCGAAGCCAGCACCGGCCCGGCGCACGGCGTCCATGCCAACCCCAGCGAGGCACCGACGAGCAGCGCGCCGGGCGGTCCGCCGAGAGGCAGGCGGCTCGCTGCGGCTGGCGCATAGCCCGCGCGCCATTGGCGCACCCGCGACACCAGCCAGTCGAAAGGCGCCGGCCAAAAGCACGCCAGGCCGGCGATCAGCAACACGACGATCGAAGCGGTGCGAATGCTGCCCTGCAGTTCGCCGGAAGAGGCCGACAGCAGGCCGATCAGCAAGCCGCCCGCGGCAAACGTCGCCGCGAACCCGCCAATGATCAGCAGCGGCTCGCTGCGCCCTCGGCCGGCGCTGGTGGCCAGCACGATGGGCAGCACGGGGAGAATGCAGGGAGACAGGATGGTGGCCATGCCGGCGGCGAGGGCCAATGCATATTCGATCATGGGAGTGCCTGTGGGGCCCGCGCAGTTACGGCGCCAGGTGGGTGAACACGTAGTCGCGGTCTTTCACGCGGGCGGAGTGGCAGGCATGGCAGGTGCGGTGTTGCGCTTCATCGACGGGCTGGCCCTCGACGAAGCGCCCGTAGCCCCAGCCGCCAGTGGCGGCATAGCGTTTGGCGTCTTTGACCATGACCTGCACGGTGGTGGCATCGCCGGGGATGGAGGCCGGTGCGAAGTCGGGAGACGGCACATGCTTCCAGGCCCGCTTGACCAGCACCGTGCCGTCGGGGAACGGTCGCACACCGTCGCGGTAGGCGCGCATCGCCACCGCATTGCCGACGACGACGCGCAACTCGTTCAAGGGGGCGGCTTCCTGCGCCGGTGCGATCAGCGGCCAATCCTGATAGTCGGCGGGCAACTCGACGCCATAGATCGGCGCGGCCGGTCGCCGCTCCTCGCTGCCGTGGGCAGCGAAAACGGTCAGTGCGAGAGCGGTAGAGGCAAGCGCGAGGGTGCGATTCATGGCGAGCATCCTCCGTCAGAGCCGCATGGCGTCGACGACGGCCTGGACGAACGCTTGCGGCGCTTCCTGCGGCGGGTTGTGGCCGATGCCGCCGCGGAAGGTGCGGTGTTCGTACTTGCCGGTGAACCTGCCGGCGTAGCTTTCCGGCGATGGATGCGGCGCGCCGTTGGCATCGCCTTCGATGGTGATCGTCGGCACCGTGATGGCCGGCGTTTTTGCCAGGCGCTGTTCGAGCGCGGCGTACTTCGGTTCGCCTTCGGCCAGGCCCAGGCGCCAGCGGTAGTTGTGCACGACGATGGCGACGTGATCGGGGTTGTCCAGCGCGGCAGCACTGCGGTCGAACGTGGCGTCGTCGAACGCCCACTGCGGCGACGCCAACTGCCAGATCTGTTTGGCGAAATCGTGGGTGTATTGGCTGTAGCCGGCACGCCCGCGCTCGGTGGCGAAGTAGTACTGGTACCACCACTGCAGCTCGGCCTGCGGCGGCAAGGGCTTCTTGCCGGCTTCCTGGCTGCCGATCAGGTAGCCGCTCACCGACACCAGCGCCTTGACGCGCTCCGGCCACAGCGCCGCCACGATATCGGCCGTGCGTGCGCCCCAATCGAAGCCGGCCAGCGTGGCGCGGCGAATCTTCAGGGCATCCATCAGGGCGACCACATCCGAGGCCAGTGCCGCCGGCTCACCGTTGCGGGGCGTCTCGGGCGAGAGGAAGCGCGTGCTTCCGTAGCCGCGCAGGTGCGGAACGATGACGCGATAGCCCTTGGCCGCCAGCTGCGGCGCGACCTCCGCGAAGCTGTTGATGTCGTAGGGCCAACCGTGCAGCAGGATGACCACCTCTCCGTTGGCTGGCCCCCGTTCGGCATAGGCAATGTTGAGATCGCCGGCCTCGATCTGCCGGTTCGCCACCAGCGGCGCGGGAGCGGTGGCCGTATCGTGGCCGAGGGCGGGCGCGGCGCTGGCGGCACTGGCGAACAGGACCTGGGCAGCGAGCAGCCATGAGGTCATGGGGGCGGCGCGACGGATGTGCGATTGCATGGGCGTTCTCCTCGAGATTGTGGTGGCGCATCGGTTGTGGCGACGGGGCTATTGCATGCCGCGCACGTATCGGCCACGTGTCGCCGAACCGGCGATTTGTCAGCAACCGGCAGGAAAGCCGCCGCGGATACAAACGCATACAAAGCGGGTCGGTTTGTATCGAAACGTATGCACGGCGGGCGTGGATGCGGTGGGATACGAAGCCGCCATGGGGGGACAACAGGCCGACACATCGCGGCGGTGCAATGGGGCTCCACCCGATAAGGAGTTCCTCCCATGCTGCGCTCTTCCTTCCTGACCGTGCTGATCGCCTTCGCCTCGCTGCCCGCCGGGGCCGACACGCACGAACCCTCCACCCGTACGGACGCACCCACGGTCGTCCTGGTGCATGGCGCGTTCGCCGATGCGTCGAGCTGGGACAACGTGATCGCGCGTCTGCACAAACGCGGCGTGCCCACCGTGGCCGTGGACAACCCGCTGACCTCCCTCGCGGACGACGTGGCTGCCACCCGGCGCGCCATCGCCGGGGCGCCGGGCCCGGTCGTGCTGGTCGGTCATTCCTGGGGCGGCACGGTCATCACCGAGGCGGGCAGCGCCCCCAAGGTGAAGGCACTGGTGTACGTGGCCGCGTTCGCCCCCGACGTGGGGCAGACCTCGGCGCAGCAGGGCGAGCACTTCCCGGTCGCGCCAGGGTTGCAGCAATTGCAGGAGCGCGACGGCTTCCTCTCTCTGGCGCCGGATACGGTCGCGACCGACTTCGCGCAGGACCTCGAGCCGGGCGCGGCGCAGGAGGTCTACGCGCACCAATTGCCGTTGAAGGCGAGCGCGCTGTCCGAGCCCGTGACGATCGCCGCATGGCGCTCGCGGCCCAGCTGGTACGTGGCTTCGCGCCAGGACCGCATGCTGTCGCCCGAGTTACAGATCGCCACCGCACAGCGCATCGGTGCCGAGCTACGCTCGGTGGATGCCAGCCATGTCTCGCCGCTGTCGGCGCCGGGTGATGTCAGCGACGCCATCCTGGAGGCGAGCGGCCTGAAGCCGGACGACGCTTCCTCCGCGTCGTCCGGTCAATGACGGCGAGCCATACTGCACGTCGGTCGGGCTGCACCCGCAGTCCGCATGCCCGGAGATTAAGATGACGTCTCATGCAGACCACATCCTGGTCGTCGACGACGACCGCGACATCCGCCAGATGGTCGGCGACTACCTGCGCCGCAACGGCCTGCGCGTCAGCCTCGCCGCGGACGGCCGGGAGATGCGCGCGGCGCTGGACACCAGCGACATCGACCTGGTGGTGCTGGACGTGATGATGCCCGGCGAGGACGGTCTGACCCTGTGCCGCAACCTGCGCGCAGGCAAGCATCGCGCCGTGCCGGTGGTTCTGTTGACGGCCCGCGACGACGAAACCGACCGCATCATCGGCCTGGAAATGGGCGCGGACGATTACGTGGTCAAGCCCTTTTCCTCGCGCGAACTGCTGGCGCGCATCGGCGCGGTCATCCGCCGTGCGCGCATGCTGCCGCCCAACCTGCTGGTAAGCGAAGCGGCCCGGCTGATCGGCTTTGGCCAATGGCGCCTGGATACCACCGCGCGCCACCTGCTGGACGAGGACGACACCGTGTATCCGCTCAGCGGCGCGGAGTTCCGCCTGCTGCGCGTCTTCGTCGACCATCCGCAGCGCGTGCTCAGCCGCGACCAACTGCTCAACCTGACCCAGGGTCGCGACGCGGAACTGTTCGACCGCTCCATCGACCTGCTGGTCAGCCGCTTGCGCCAGCGCCTGGGCGATGCCGCACGGGAACAGGCCTACATCAAGACAGTGCGCAGCGAAGGCTATGTGTTCTGCCAGCCGGTGGTGCTGCTCGGTGATGCAACATGAGCGCGCCGGCGGCGCCGCGTTGGCGCCGCTTGCTGCCGCGCACGCTGGGCGCGCGCCTCGTGCTGGTCCTGATGGCCGGCCTGTTGCTGGCGCATGCGCTGTCCTTCTCGCTGCTGTTCTATGAACGCGCCGACGCCACGCGCTCGATGATGCTCAGCAACCTGGACGAAGACGTATCGGTCAGCGTCGCCCTGCTGGAACGCCTGTCGCCCGCCGAACGCGCAAAATGGCTGCCGCGCCTGGAGCGGCGCACCTATCGCTACCTGCTGCGTCCCGCGCAACCCGGCACTTCGCTGGTGAGCGACCGCTCGCGGCAGGTGACCGCCACTATCGACAACGCCTTGCGCCATCGCTACGCCTTGCGGCCACGGGCGGTGTCGTCCGCGCCGGAGCGTTACGAAGTGGAACTGACCCTGGCCGATGGGCAGCCGCTGACCATCGAAGTCACCCCGTCGCTGATGCCCGTCGCGCGCTGGCTGCCGTGGGTGCTTGGCGTACAGGTCTTGTTGCTGTTGGGATGCGCCCTGCTGGCCGTGCGCCTGCTGACGCGGCCTCTGGTGCAACTGGCCGATGCCGCGGAGCGGCTGGACCCGGCGCAGGCGGGCAGCGTGGTGCCGCAGGAAGGGCCCCTGGAAGTGGTCAAGGCGGCCAAGGCACTCAACGCCCTGCAGGCCCGCGTCGCCGCCCATGTCGCCGAGCGCATGCACATCCTGGCGGCGATTTCGCATGACCTTCAGACACCCATCACACGCCTGCAACTGCGACTGGAAGCCATGGACGAAACACCGGAGCAACAGCGTCTGCTGCAAGACGTCACCCACCTCAGCCAACTGGTGCGCGAAGGGGTCAGCTACGCGCGCAGCGCCAACGCCGTGACGGGAACGGCCGTGCGCCTGGACCTGCAGGCGTTCCTGCACAGCCTGGTCGGCGACTACGAAGACATCGGCAAGCCGGTACGCATCGGCGAACAGATCCAGGCGTCCCTGGAAACGCACCCGCAGGTACTGCGCCGCATCGTCCAGAACCTGATCGACAACGCTCTGGCCTACGGCGGCAGCGCCGAAGCGGCGCTACGCACGAACGCCACCGGCGCGGTCTGCATCGACGTACTGGACCGGGGGCCGGGGATTCCGGAAGAGTCCTTGGAAGCGGTCCTGCAACCCTTCCACCGGCTCGAACAGTCCCGCGGACGCGCCACCGGCGGCACGGGCCTGGGCCTTGCCATCGCCCAGCAACTCACCCATGCCCTGGGCGGCAAATTGCACCGTCGCAATCGCGAAGGTGGGGGA
>CBFGOS010000086.1:0-7997 GCA_965650425.1 uncultured Lysobacter sp.
CGCCCATGCCGTCGAACTTCAGCAGCCAGTGCTCAAAGCCCGGCGCCGCGTCGAACTGGCCGCTGCGGAGCTCGTTGGTGGTCGGATTCCACGCCACGACCGCCTTGGCCCGTGCGCCGCCGGCGGAGGTGCCCACGCGGATGATGCTGGCCAGCGCCGCCTGGGCTTCCCGGTCGCCATTGAGGTCGCCGTGCACCGCCTTGCGGGCCTCCTCCACCAGGGCCCTCATCTCGATTGGGGCCGCGCTCTCGGTGCTGGCTCCACGCGATGGCTTGAACTCCAGCGCGCCCATCCCGCGCCGGCCCATGTACGCCAGCCGGTCCAGGGTGGTCACCTGCTCCGGGCGGATACCATGGGTGGCCATCCAGCCATTGATCAGCCGGTTGCCGAAGTCGTCGGGCAGGGCGTCGGCCAGCAGGCCAGGCAGCCGGTGGAACGCATCGGAGTCCAGGGCCGGAAACGAGAACAGGCCGTCGGCGCGCTCCAGCGGCAGCATGAAGGGCGACAGCTCCACACCGCTGCGGCGCCAGCCCGGCGCGTACTCGAACACGTAGGCGCCCCGGTGCGGGTCCTGCGCGACGGCGCCGACCCGCTTGCCCCAGATGCGAACCTCGATGACCTCAACGTGCTTCATGTGCGGTCAGCTCCGGGTGCCACGCTTGGGGGTCCGACTGCCTTCGAGCAGGGCCATCGGGCTGATGGTGGGTTGCGGCGCCAGAGCGTCCAGGCTGGACAGGGCGTCGAGCGCCTTGAGCACGCGGATCAGCGTCAGCAAGCTCGAATTCTCGCCGGCCTCCAGGGAGCGCACCGACCGCGCGGCCACGCCGGCCCGGTTCGCCACGCCGGCTTGGGTAAGCTTCTGGTTCAGGCGTAGGGTGCGGATTCGGCCGCCCAGATCGACCAGAATCTCTTCAGGCGTCTTGAAGGATATGTCACTCATGGGGCGCGTTCCTGCCGCTTAGGCCGCGATTTCCGCTATAGGGGCACAATACTGCCCTTTAGGTATATAGTCAATAGCAGGCAACATAGCGCCTATTGCTGTTGACTCCTGCCAGCATAGGGAACTATGTTGCCCTCTAAGCGTATAACCCCGTAGGTCCCGGCAGCTCACCCGGCCGGCCGGCTGCAACTCGCACAGGATCGCCTGCGATGACCGAAACCGCCCCGCCACAGTGGACCAAGGCCCTTGCCCGCCAAACCGTCAAGGAATGGCTGATTGGCACGGTCAAGCCGAAGGCCGCAAGCGCCCTGTGGCTCGCGGACCAGACGGGCCTGGACATGGGGCAAATCTTCAACTGGCTGAGCTGGTCGCGTCTGAAGACACCCCCGCCGTCCTGTTTGCACAAACTGGCGACGGCAGTGGGTGAGACGCCGCCGGAGACCGTGCTGAGTGCCACCTGGTTCCTGTTCCCGAGGGAGGCACCAGAGTCGGGGAGTGCAGATCCGATGGAGGCCGAGATCATGAACCGGCCGCTGGCCGGCATCGATGATGTCGCCCTCTGGATCGCCCACGTCCGCAAAAACCGTCGCGCCGGCAAGGTGACCCAAATTGAACTGTCCGGACTGATCGGCCGAAGCCCGCAATCCATTTCCAAGTGGGAAAGCACCACCTCAACCTTTTCCCCGAACCACGGCGATTTGCAGCGGATTGCTGAGGTGTGCGGCTTCCCGGAGCCGCAGATTGCCTTCGAGATGCGCCCCAGTCGGGACGGCCGACCCCAGATCTACATGCCACCCCGGGCCGACACGTTGCGCGAGGAGATCCAGCACACAGCCATCGCGCTGGCCAGCCGCTGCTTCAAAGGGCAGATGGCAGAGCGCAATGCCCGCATGCTGATGGACCGGTACTGCTACAGCGGCACGGAAAACTCCACCCTTCAGGCCATCGGCGACAAGTTCGGCGTCACCCGCGAGCGGGTCAGATTGGTCGAGGAGCGGATGATGGAGTTTGTCTCCAGCACCACCTTGGACACACACGCCTTCGATGCTCTGGCTGAAGCCGCTGGTGGCATGACCACCCTCCTGCTCTCCGAGGCCGAAGACCAGTTGCGGCCGCACTTGGGTGAAGGCCTTTCCCTCGAGGGCGCCATTGCCTACGGTGCCGACATCCTGGGCCGTCGGCTGCCGGTGAGCATCATCAAGCGGGCCGGGCAGGAACCGCTGGTGACCGCCGGCGACCTCCCTGACTGGTATGGCAGTGCGGCCACCCAGTGCAGGGCGCTCATCCGCCACTGCGGCGCCACGCTGCCCAACCTCGCCTGGGCGATGACGCTCCGCACGACGGGCCAATGGATCCCCTACGAGGATTTCCTGTCCGTGATGGAGCGCCTACCTGGCTACCAGCGCCTGGACGACACGAACGAGTGGTTCTGGCTGGGGCCCGACGGGGCCAATCGCGTGGTTGAGCGCGCCATCCTCGTGCTTCAGAACGCACCCGGAGCGCTGGACATCGAGATCATCTACGGCGGCATCGTGCGCCAGGACGGCGCCGATCGTTCCTCGGTCTTCCAGCAAAGCGCCCTTTGGCCACCCATGTCCGTCGTGGGCAGCGTGCTGGCCAAGCACCCGTCCTTCGTGTGCAAGCAGTTCAACGACTTCTCGCTCGCCGCCGGTGCCGCCAGTTACTCGGACGAGGAGGCCGCCGCCGACGTCATCGTGAGCCTGCTGTCCGAGCGGGACGGGCTGGCTTCGCGCTGGGAGATCAACGAGTGGATGGCCGCCGATGGCCGGTTCCAGCACATCACGGTGACCCGGGTGCTTGCGATCTCCCCCCGCATTGCGCAAGTGGACCGGGGCGTATTCGCCATCCGAGGCTGGCCACTTTCGGCGGCGCGCCTGGAAGCCGCGCAGGAGATGGTGGGCGGGCCCGTGGGCAAGCGCACCATCGAGATTGATGAGCACGGCCGGGTGTGTTGGGAGCACGTACTAACGCGCGGGGCGGTGAACAATCACGCCGCCAGTTTGCCCGCCCGAGCCAAGGCAGCCGTCCCCGAAGGACGCTACCAGCTCAGCGACGGACACTACCTCACGGTTGTGGAGGATCGCATCGCGGGCTTGGTCCCACACGTGGTTCGCGCCGGCGCTCAGCCAGGCTGGACCTACCGTGTCTGCATCGACGTGGCCCGCCAATGCGCGATGGTGGATACGTGGGCGACGGCAGAGGCAGATGAGCCAGCGCTGGAAGCCTGACCCGTCACACCGAGGGCATCTGGGTCAGCCCGTTGCCTGACGGATGGCTTTTTCCCACTTCTTCTGGTGGTTATAGGCGAAGCTGAGTGCCATCCAGCTTCCGCCACGGGGACGCTTCAGGCGCTCAAAGCCCAGCTTCTTGTAGAAGGCCTGAAGTTTGGCCGTCGCCTGCTGCCTGGTGCCCGGCAGATCCGCATAGCCGGCTGCCTTCAGCCACTTCGCCACTTGGGCGGGGTCATCGGGCCGCGCACCCCCGAACTGCAGCGGCACGGCGCACAGCACCGCATAGGAATACCCGCTCAGGTGGTACCGAAGTGCGTGCGCCAGCAGCGCTGCTCCCAAGCCCCGGCCACGCCATGGTGCCGCGACCGTCAGGGTCGCCAACAACGCCACTGGCGCCATGAAATTGGCCTCGAACTGATCCGCGACGTGTTCAGGGACAGGGTTGGCGTTTCCGTCATCGTCCGTGAGAACGCTCAGGAAGCTAGCGACATCACTGTCAATCGAGTCCAACGCATCGTAGTAGTCGAGCGCGGACCAGTCCTCGTACTGGCTCAACACGTAGTAGTCCAGCGACCCCACCACCATGTTCGGTGGGGCGTCCAAATCCCCTAGATCACCGGCAACCAGCGTCAGGGTGTGCGGCATCAGGCAGTGGCCGGCTGTCGGGTCGTCGTCATGGCCAAGGCTCAGGTCCTGGCTGGACTTCCTGACTTCGTAGTAGTAATCGACCCCCGGTACCGGCGCACGTGTCTTTCCCATGTCTCGCTCCATCCTCATGCTGGCGTCTTCATCGGGACGATGAGATGCACACCTGCCTTTTGCAAGACGACTCGCGCAGCCTCGACTTCAGGTACTGCACGGGTGAGGCACACCTGCCTCACCCATGCCACGAACGGGCCGGCGTGTTGCTGCCGGTTTTACACGCCCGATTCTTCCGTCTCTTCCGCCTTGCGCAAGCGTGCGTGCCTGCGCAGAACCTGCCAGTTGGCGGCATCCTGCACCCGGTGGATGCGCAGCATGCTCGCCTCGATCTGGCCCAGGGTGTCGGCGACGATCTGGCCATCCTTCATCAGCACGACCACCCATTCGCCGTTCAAGGCGTCGAAGTGACGCTGGTTTTCCAGCACCAGTACCGGGGTGCAGACGAATTCGCCTTCGTCGGCGATGGTGTCCGGGCTGCGCTCATGCTCCTCGCACATTGCTTCCAGCAGCGCTGCCTGTCGGACCACCTGGCCCAGCGGCGTGCCCGCCGGAGCGGCATCCACCATCAGCGTGATCATCCGGTGGCGCTCCTGCGCGAAGAAGATCTCACCGCAATCCTGTCCCGGATTGCCGTCAGGGCTGGCGAGGAGCTGCTGCACCATCTCCACGGTCGGCATCGTCAGGACGACCTCACGACCAAAGAGTGCGTGGGCCCGCAGGTCAGCCGTACCGATCGGCTCGGCGTGCGCCAGCGGCTCGCCCTGGGCGTCAACGTGGCGGTACAGGACCGGCCCGTAATTGGTCGCAAACGTAATGTCCTCGCACGTGTTCTTCGCGAACCGCTCCATTCGGTCGATCTCGGCAAGAATCTTCGCCGGCAGACCGTCGATCGCCCGCAGTGCGGTGGCGCGTTCAGTGACCCGGGCCAGGAAGTCGCCGTCGATGCGCTCGCGGCTCCCCACCAGCTGGGCCTTCTTCAGCGCCTGCGGTAGGTTCGCCTGCAGCCCAAACAGCATGCGCTCATGCGCCTGGGCCAATGGGTTGTCCTGGGTCGAATTGGATTCGTGGTGACGCGGCGACAGGCCGCGGAAGATGGAATTGAACATGGGTGGCTCCTAGCGGCCCGTCATGGACGCCGCCGAATGGTGTGCCCTGCGTCATGCAGAGCATCGGGTTCCATTCTCGGCAGTAAGGCCGGGTGCCGGGCCGCACAACCGGCCCGGATTGCGCCGCGGTTGGGCTCAGGCCGCCAACCGCATCTGTAGCCGCATCGACGGCTGGACCCGGTTGGAACGCTCCAGGTCGACGGCCAACGTGAGGCTGTGCACGCGGGCGAACACGCGCGGCCCGGTGATCGAGTCCACTCGCACGTCGTAGGCATCCGCCGGCTGGGACAGGCCCACCTCACGGCCATCGCGGTACGCGGTGATGAAGGGAACGGTGTCTACGTCCACTCGGGCCAGCACGTCCGCCATGGACAACGTCGCCGGGCGTAGCCGTTGCACCGGCAGGCCGTCAAATACCCATTCCAGATGGCGCTGCAGGCTGACCTCGAACTCCGGTCGGCCGTCGCCGTGGCGAAGCATGGCGCCGGCGATCGCGTGGCGCGCGGGCTGGTCGGCGTAACCGTTGCTGTCCTCGAGCACGGTACGCCGCGCAGACTCCACGCAGTGCCCGCGCAGGATCAGCGCGTTGGCGTACACCCCGGCCGCATCCATGCGCGGGAGCACCAACTCCAGCGCCGTGGTCAAACTTGGGCTTGCCGGCACCCCCAGCCGCAGGCAGCTTGCGACCAGGCGCCGGGTCAGCCGCGCCCAGAGCGACGCCACGCGGCGCAGGTTCGGCAGCTGGGCGTCCAGGGCGGGCGCTCGACACAGTAGCGTGCCGGCGAAGCTCACTCGGATGTCGGTGTCGACCACCTGGACCTGCAGGCCGCCCAGCAGCACCCGCGCGCTGCCGGACTGCATCCGTGCGGCATTGCCGTAGCGCGTACGGCGGTTGGGATGGAACGCGCCCACGACCTGTGCCACGCGTTGCGCGCTGGCCTTGGTCGGCTTGCCCGGCATGGCCACCATTACGTCGAGGACTTCGCTCAGACGATGGGAGAGCAGCGGCACCTGCGGCGCACGCAGGTACACGCGGCTGGCCAGGCTGACCAGTGGCAACTCCTGGACCACCTCCGCCGGCGGCAGCGGGCGTGCGTAGTACGGCACGTCGCGCTCCAGTGTCTCCGCGCGGTGTTCCAACATGGAGGCCCAGCGCCGCTCGAAGCGGACGGCGTCCACACCCGGCTGCGCCAGCACGTGCGCCTTCCAGTCGGCCAGCTCGGCCGTGCTCCAGTCGGTCGGTTTGGCGGGAATGCCGCGATCGAAGTCCGGGTAGGACCGGACGCTCAGGTCGCGATAAGGGGGTGGGGTGCTCATGTCAGGCCTCGAAGCAGTAAGGGGTGAGATGCATGGCAGTGGGCGTTCAGGCCGCCCCGGCCTGCACGGCGCGCTGGAACGCGGCCAGACGCTTGCGCAGGGCGTCATGGTCCTGCGGCAGGTGGAAGTCGATGTCCGGGTTGTCGAGGGGGATGGAGCTGGTGCCCCAGCCCGCATCCAGGCCCTCGATCGCCTGCTTGACCTGATCGGTGGTGCCCACGACCCAGAGCACCTGGTCGTCGGTGATGTCATCGCCACCGTCGAAGCCGGCGCCGGTGATCTCGTGCACGCAGGCTTCGGTCTGGGTGGTGGTGGTGATTGCGGCGGCGGTGGTCATGGCAGTGGTCGTGGTGGTGGTGTTACCGACGATCATCCCGCCCCGTGTTGCGCCGCCAAGTTATCCGCCGCCGGCGCGGCTGCCTGCCCGCGCACGTGCATGCCGAGCTGGCGTCCTGTGCGGACGCCTTGCCACTGTTGCGCGGCCTGCACGCTCACTCGATCCATTCGTTGTCGAACGGGTTCAGGGTCAGGGTGAAGCGCTCCTCGCGCTCGATGTGGATGATGCAGCGCGGTTCGAGCCCGGTGAGGCGCTGGAACACCGCGGCGACCTGCTCATCGTCGTCGCCGGGCTCCACCTCCACCATCGCCTCGGGCAGGGCGACCGTCCGGCCGACACCCGTATAGTCGCCGCCGCCTGTGTAAGCCGGGTCGTACTCGACCTTGATGCACGGCACGCGATCGGCGCGCTCCTGGTAGCCCAGCAGCACGTACGGGCGCCCTTCGGCGAGTGACAGGGCGATCTCGCGCTCCAGCGTGCCCCAGTGGACGCGCTCGGTCTCGTAGTAGGCGGCGATCTCCTGGTCCGCGGCACCGCAGTGGAATCCATCGGCATCCACCGTCAGGCGTCGGCGACTGGTCGGCAGCGGACGATCCCACGCCGGCTCGAACTCGGTAGCGACTTCCACCAGGTCCGGGGCGGTGACCAGGGCGCGCATGCGGCCCATCTTGTCCTTCAGGGCCGGTGTCAGCTCGAACAGCGCGAAGTCGGGTGCGTCGTCGTTGGTGGCGCCGGTGGAGAATGCATTGCAGATGATGATCAAGGAATGGGGCAGGGTGGCCATGTGGTGATCCGCTGGGTGACGAAGGCCAGCGTGGCGCGCGGCGACGGCTCGCCAAGTTATCGCCGGCGTCGGTTCGCGCGTCTATCCAGGCAGCCACCACGCGAGGAGTCCTGCCCCATGAAACCCATCACCATCACGCTGAGTCGTGCCGAAGCACGAGGCTTGCTGACCTGTGCCGAAGAGGGGGCCGAAGGGCTGTTGCACGACGCGGCCACACGCGCCGTCAGCATCGGCAACGCCGCCCAGGTTGCCGCGTGCAACCGGGGACTGACCAAGCTGCGCGACGCGATCCATGCTCCCACGCCGGCCAGGCGCACTGCAGCGGGATGATCGCCCCGCGCCCTCCAACCCAATGCGACGCCCGGCCGTCCAGGGCGGACCCGGGCATCGCACTGGGCACGCCGAATTACGCAGGCGCGCGGCGGCCGACGTCCGCGGCTGCTTCGTCCAACACCGCAATCAGCTCACGCCGCGGCTTGCACTCGTTGTAGCCGCGCTCGACGATGGCGCGTGCCTCCGCCAATGCCTTCAGCCGCTCTTCCGGGGTGCTGAGCAGCGG
>CBFGOS010000087.1:0-7845 GCA_965650425.1 uncultured Lysobacter sp.
GCCGGTGCGCGGGCCACGGCGGCCGCCGGTGCAGCCGGTGTCGTTGGTGCCGCAAGGCACGGTGAACTGCTCGCTGAAGCCGGGCCACTTCGACAACGTCGGCACCGAGCGGCCCCAGTAATAGGCGATCACCTCGTGCACCGGATGGCCGTTGCGCGCGTAGCCGATCGCGGGCGCGAGGTTCTCGGCCATCGCGCGGCGGCCGAAGCGCTGGTGCAGGGCGAACCAGGCATCCACGGTGCCCGGGACGGTCACCGGCAACGGGCCATGCGCGGGGATGTCCTTCAATCCGCGGCGCTGGAACTCGGCGAGCGACAGGGCCTTGGGCGAGCGGCCGGAACCGTTGTAGCCGTGCAGCTTCCGGGTCTTCGGGTCCCAGACGATCGCGAACAGGTCGCCGCCGATGCCGTTGCCGGTGGGCTCCATCAGGCCGAGCGCGGCGTTGGCGGCGATGGCCGCATCGACCGCGCTGCCGCCGGCTTTCATCACGTCCAGCGCGATCTGCGTGGCCAACGGGTGCGAGGTCGCGGCGATTGCGTGCGGGGCATACACCTCGCTGCGCGTGGCGAAGGGCTTGCCGGTGATGCGGTCGGCGGCCGGGCTGGCCAGCGGCAAGGTGAGCAGAAGTGCGGCGAGCAACGGGCGCATGCCGGTCTCCGGGGCATTGGCGAATGCGGCCATGCTAGCGCGGTGTTCGCCGCGTGGCGTTGCGACCTTTGGCAGGCTCAGCCGGGGTAGCGCTCGCGCACGAACAGGTGCAGGCGCTGCACCGCGGTCTCGACATCGGCGGCCAGCAGGCGGGCTTCGGCCCATGCGCCCGCGCGGCCGGCGTCTTCCAGCACCGCAGCGGCCGCGGCCAGGTCATGGGCCCCCACCAGACGCGCCGCCCCCTTGAGCTTGTGCGCCTCGCGGGTGACCCCGGGGAGGTCGCCGGCATCGCGAAGGGCGCGCAGCGCGCCGAGGTCGTGGTCCACGCTGGCCAGGTAATCGAGCAACACGCTGCGCGCTTCGTCGTCGTCGCCGCCGGTGAGGTCGGCCAACACGGCCGGGTCGAGCGCCGGCGGATGCGCCAACTGGGTCAGTGGCGCGGCAACGGGGCTGGACGCGTCGCTCGCGGCCAAACCGCCGTCGGCCACACCGCCATGGCCGCTGCCGGGGAGCGCGGGCGCCTCCGGCGTGGGGGCCGAGCCCGGCAGCCAGCGATGCATGCAGGCGGCCAGCACGGCGACGGTCACCGGCTTGGCCAGGTAGTCGTCCATGCCCGCGGCCAGGCAGCGCTCGGCCTCGCCTTTCAGCGCCGAGGCCGTGAGCGCCACGATCGGCGTGCGCGACCGGCCCTGGCGCGCCTCCTCGGCCCGGATCGCGCGGGCCAGCGCGTAGCCGTCCATCTCGGGCATGTGCACGTCCGACAGCACCAGGCCATAGCCGCCTTCGCGCCACCGCGCCAGCCCCTGCTGCCCATCTTCGGCGGCCTCGCTGGCGTAACCGGCCAGTGCGAGCTGTCGCGCGATGACCATGCGGTTGATCGGGTGGTCGTCCACCAGCAGGACCAGGGTACCGTCGCGCCGCGCTTCGTCCAGCGTCGGCAAGGGGCGCGGGCTGAAGCGTTCGTGGGCCGCAGGTTCGGTGGCGACGGGCGGCAGGTCTTCGGCACGCGCGCGCGGCAACGTGACCTGAAGGCGCATCGTGGTGCCAGCCCCCGGCACGCTCTGCATCGTCACCGACCCGCCCATCAGTTCGGCCAGGCGACGGCAGATCGCCAGCCCCAGGCCGGTGCCGCCGAAGCGCCGCGTGGTGTCGCCTTCGGCCTGGCTGAAGGGTTCGAACAGGCCCTGCTGCTGCTCGGCGCCCACGCCGATGCCGGTGTCGGTCACGCGCAGGCACAGGTGGTCGCGGCCCAGCCCCGCGCCAGACATGGGCTCGTCCGCCCCCAGCCATTCCAGCGCCACGTCGACGCGGCCGCTGTCGGTGAACTTGATGGCATTGGAGAGGAAGTTGGCCAGGATCTGCCGCATGCGCAGCGGGTCGGCGACGTAGGCGGGCGCCACGCGCGGGTCGACCTGGCAATCCAGCGCCAGGCCCTTGCTGGACGCGGAGCCCAGGTAGTTGCCCACCGTGCTGCGCACCAGCGCCTGCAGGCTGGTGGGCTCTGGCGCGAGGGCCAGGCGCCCGGCCTCGATCTTGGAGAAATCCAGGATGTCGCCAATGATGCGCAACAGCGACTGCGACGATTCCTGGATCACGTTGAGCGCGCGCCGCTGGTCGGCATCGAGCCGCGAGTGGGCCAGGATCTCGATCATCCCGGTCACGCCGATCATGGGCGTGCGGATCTCGTGGCTCATGGCCGCGAGGAACGACGACTTGGCCTCGTTGGCCTGCTCCGCCCGCGCCTGGCTGTCGCGCAACTCCCGTTCCAGTTGCTTGAAGCTGGTGAGGTCGCTGGCGACCGCGATGACGCCGGCGGCACGGCCGTGTTCGTCCTCCACCGGCGACAGCGCGATCAGCACCGGCACAGCGTGCCCGTCGCGGTGGCGCAGCTCGCCTTCGCCCGGGGCGCGCCGCAGCGAGGCAAGCGCTTCCAGCGCGCGCCAGTCCGGCGGCACGGGCCGCCCCAGGATCTCGCTCAGCCGCGCCACGGTGTGTTCAATCTCGCGCGGCGGTACCAGCAACGGCGCGTCATCCGGGCGCGGCTCGCCGCCGTAACGCACGACCTTGCCGAGTATCTCGTTGGCGCGCCACCCCAGCAGCCGCTCGGCGAAGGGGTTGAACACGGTCCAGCGCCCGTCACGGTCGACCGCCAAGATGGCGGTCTGCGCCGCTTCCAGCACGGAACTGAGGAAGCGCTCGCGTCGGGCGAGTTCCGCCTTGGTGCGCTCGGATTGCTGCAGGTTGTCGGTGAGCTGGCGCTCGAACGCGACCACGTTCTGGCGCATCTCCACGAAAGCATCCATCACCGTGGCCAGCTCGCCACTGGGCTGGTAGTCCGGCTGCGCCTCGAAGTCATGCGAGCGCATGCGTCGCGCCATCCACGTCAGGCTCTCGACCCCACGGTAGGCATCGCGCAGCACCCGCCGGCCGATCAGCGCCACCGCCAGCAATGCCAACAGCGACACGCCAATGCGCAGTGCGCTCACCGTCCGGTTGCGGCGCACGTCGGCGGCGACCAGTCCTTCGGCCCGCTCCTGGGCCAGGTCGGAGAGGGCCTTGATGCGGCGGGTCACCGGATCCACCGCGGGATACAGCTCGCTGTCGGCGAATCGGCCCAGCGCGCGGATGTCCTGGTTGGCCAACAGTTCGCGCAATCGCAACGCGGCACGGTCCGCACGCACGCGCGCGGCCGCCACCTCTTCGAGGAGCGCGCGCTCGCGGCCCTCGTGCGGCAGCGCGCCCAGCACCGCCCATTCGGCCTCGATGCGCTGGCGGGCGGCATCCACCGTGGCCACGCCCTCGTTCCACGGGATCAGGTGGTTGCGCACGCGGAACGTGGTGTCGACGATGTCCAGTCCGTACGCGTCGGACACGCGCTTGAGCACGGCCATGCGTCGCAGCGAATCGTCCTTGAGGACCAACAGCGACTGCCGCGCGCGGTACTGCGCGACCTCGTCGATGATCAGCACGGCCACGCCGGCCAGCAGGAACAGGCCGAACAACGCCCCGAGCTGGTGGCGGAAACTGAGCCTGGCGAAGAACCCGGCCACCGCGGGCGTCAGTGCCCCGGCCGCCGCCAATGCGCGACCACGTCCGGCAACGTCGTCGCCGGGACCGCCAGCGACACCAGCGAACCCTGGGCAATGCCACAGCCCAGGTCGGCCAGCATCTGCCAGTCGTCGATGGTCTCCACGCCTTCGGCCACCACCTTGAGGTCCAACTTGCGCGCCAGGTCGAGACTGGCTTCAACCACGGCGCGCTTGCGCGGCTGCTTGTGCGCGCCGGTGACAAACGTCTGGTCAATCTTCAATTCGGTGAACGGCACCTGCGACAGCTGCGCCAACGACGACCAGCCGGTCCCGAAGTCATCGATCGACAATCCGAAGCCCTTGAGTCGCAGGCGTGCCATCACGCCCAGGCCGCGCGCCGCGTCGGCCATCACCGAGCTCTCGGTAATTTCCAGGATGACGTCGGCCGGATCGATGCCCTCCGCCTCCACGAGGCGCTGGTAACGGTCGGCTGCGCTGTTGAGGGTCAGCGAAGTCGGCGACACGTTCACCGACAAGGTCAGGTCCAGGCCCTGCTCGTCCCAGCGCCGCTTGTCGCGGCAGGCCTGCGTCAGCATGTGGTCGGTCAGCGCCTCCAGCAGGCCCTCGCGCTCCAGCAACGGGACGAAGTGGGACGGCGCGATCACGCGGCCATCGGCCTGCACCCAACGCGCCAGCGCCTCCACCCCGACCACGTGCCCGTTGGCGAATTCCACCTGCGGTTGGTACCAGGGACCGATGCGGCCCGCGGACAGCGCCTCGCGCAGGCTGCTGGCGGTGATCTCGAGCGGCTCGTCGTCAGCGTCGTCCAGCAGTCCGTGGCTGAACCCCTCCAGCGCAGCGGACAGCTTTTCGAGGGTCAGCGGCTTCTCCACGCTGCCCAGCACGCGCAGCCCATAGGCGCGGGCCATGGTCTGCACGGTGTTCAGCAGCGCCGGGTCGAGTGCGCTGACCACCACCACCGCCCGCGCCAGGCGACGCTGCGCCAGGTGGCCGATGAACTCGATGCCGTCCATGCCCGGCATGTCCAGGTCGACGAGGACCACGTCGGGGATGCTGCCCATGTCATCCAGCTGGCCCAGTGCACCCACGCCGTCGGCCGCCTGGTGCACGTTGCCGATGCCCAGTTCCGACAGCAGGCGCAGCGCCATCCGGCGCTGGAAGCCGTGGTCTTCGACCACCATGACGCTCAAGGCCGACAAGGACATCCGTTCCTCAGGTGCTGGGTGAGCTTTCCCGACTGTAGCGTGCGGATTGTCGTTACGCGAGGTGCGCCGCCACTGGTCATCGCGGGCGGCGCAGCCCCAGTCAGGGCCAAGTCGGCGGGTTGGCGGCCCACGCCACCTGCACCTCGGCCAGCGTGGCGCGCTCGGCCTCCTTCCAGTCCGGCAGCAGCGCGGCATGGCGCGCACTGGTCCGCCACTGGTCGGGTTCGCTGCGCACCGCCGCGGCGTACCACTGCACCGCTTCGTCCTTGCGCCCCACCGACCACAGCGCCATCGCCAGGGTCGGCGGAATCCAGCTGGCGGTGGAGTTGCGGGCCGCCAGCAGTCTCTGCCATTGCTTCAGTGCCTCCGCGGCATCCCCGGCCCGGTACAGGTCCCAGCCGTAGTTCCACAGCACCGGCCGATACAGGCTGTCGCTGACGGTGATCCGCGCGAGGGTGTCCGCGTACAGCTCGCGGCCCAAGTCCATGCGGCCGGCCTCCATCGCGATATGCGCCAGCTGGGCGCGTTCGGCCACCGCGCGCGGATTGCGCTGGATGGCGCGCAGCAGCTTCTGGGTGGCGGCGTCGCCGGTTTCGCGCACCGCCACGATGGGCTTGACCGCCAGCGCATCGGCTTCGAAATAGAACTCGACGGGCTTGGGCAGCGCCTGTGCTTGCACGCCGGCGCTGGCCAGCAGCCCGGCGGCGAGCAGTAAAGCTCGGATTGACATGACAATTTTCCCCCTATGTTGCCCGACCCATCCTACCCGGTACGGGCGCCGGGCGGGCATGCCGCCCGGGATGCGACTTTGGTCGTTGGTACAATCGTCCGGTTTTGCACGGCCGGCCCGTTGCCGCCGCAACACCTCGACCTCGCATTTCGCCACCCCGCCGGCCCCCCGCCGCGCCCGGAGCCCCGCATGACCAGCACCGCCGAACTCAGCTCGCCGTCCTCGGCGAACACCACCCTGACCAACAGCGTGGTCGACACCGACTACACCCTCGAGCACAAGTACAGCCGCGAGAAGGGCCGCATCTACCTGAGCGGCGTGCAGGCCCTGGTGCGCCTGCCGCTGATGCAGCGCCTGCGCGACGAGGCCAACGGCCTGAACACCGGCGGCTTCATCTCCGGCTACCGCGGCAGCCCGCTGGGCGGTTTCGACCTGGAGCTGTGGCGCGCCAAGAAGTACCTCGAGAAGGCCGGCGTGAAGTTCACCCCGGGCCTGAACGAGGACCTGGGCGCCACCATGGTCTGGGGCACCCAGCAGACCAACCTGTTCCCCGGCGCCAAGGTCGATGGCGTGTACGGCATGTGGTACGGCAAGGGCCCCGGCGTGGACCGCTGCGGTGACGTGTTCAAGCACGCCAACGCTGCCGGCACCGGCCGCTACGGCGGCGTGCTGGCGCTGGCCGCCGATGACCACGCCTGCCGCAGCTCCACCCTGCCGCACGGCAGCGAGGACGAATTCGTCAGCGCGATGATGCCGATCCTCAACCCGGCCGGCGTGCAGGACATCCTCGAGATGGGCCTGATCGGCTGGGAGATGAGCCGCTTCACCGGCCGCTGGGTGGGCTTCAAGACCATCGCCGAAACCGTCGAGTCCTCGGCCTCGGTCGAGGTCGACCCGATGGCGCTGCAGATCATCACCCCGGACGACTTCGAGATGCCGGAGGGCGGGCTCAACATCCGTTGGCCGGATCCGCCGATGAACCAGGAGATGCGCCTGCACAAGTACGCGGTGAAGGCGGCGCAGGCCTTCGCCCGTGCCAATAAGCTGGACAAGGTGGTCATCGACTCGCCGCGCGCGCGCCTGGGCATCGTCACCACCGGCAAGTCGTACCTGGACGTGCTGCAGGCGCTGGAATACCTGGGCCTGGACGAGCAGGCCTGCGCCGACCTGGGCATCCGCGTGTACAAGGTCGGCATGACCTGGCCGCTGGAGCCGGTGGGCATCCGCGCCTTCGCCGAAGGCCTTGAGGACATCATCGTCGTCGAAGAGAAGCGCGCCTTCATCGAGCGGCAGATGAAGGAGTACATGTACAACTGGCCGGGCCAGCGCCCGAGCATCGTCGGCAAGTACGACGAAGCCGGTGAGTGGATCCTGCCGAGCACCGGCGAACTGACCCCGGCGACGATTGCCGGCGTGATCGGCCGCCGCATCCAGAAGTTCCACGACAGCGAGCACATCCAGAACGTGCTGCGCTGGATGGACGAGAAGGAATCCGAGCTGGCCCTGCCGCGCGCGCAGTTCCCGCGCGTGCCGCACTACTGCTCCGGCTGCCCGCACAACACCAGCACCAAGGTGCCGGACGGTTCGCGCGCGCTGGGCGGCATCGGCTGCCACTACATGGTCACGTGGATGGACCGCAACACCGACACTTTCACCCACATGGGCGGCGAAGGCGTCACGTGGGCGGGCCAGGCGGCGTTCACCGACACCCCGCACGTGTTCCAGAACCTGGGCGACGGCACCTACTTCCACAGCGGTTCGCTGGCCATCCGCCAGTCGATCGCGGCGGGCGTCAACATCACCTACAAGATCCTCTACAACGACGCGGTGGCGATGACCGGCGGCCAGCCGGTGGACGGCACCCTGACCGTGCCGCAGATCGCGCACCAGGTGCGCAGCGAAGGCGTGCAGACGATCATCCTGCTGTCGGACGACATCAAGAAGTGGAGCAAGCGTGAGCTGTTCCCCTCCGACATGGAGTTCCACGACCGCAGCGAGCTGGACGCCATCCAGAAGCGCCTGCGCGAAGTGAAGGGCACCTCGGTGCTGATCTACGACCAGACCTGCGCCACCGAGAAGCGCCGCCGCCGCAAGCGCGGCAAGATGGTCGACCCACAGAAGCGCGTGGTGGTCAACTCGCTGGTGTGCGAAGGCTGTGGCGACTGCGGCAAGAAGTCGTTCTGCGTGTCGGTGCTGCCGAAGGAAACCGAGT
>CBFGOS010000088.1:0-7803 GCA_965650425.1 uncultured Lysobacter sp.
GACCTTGCGGGTCGGCGCCATGTCGGAATGTCCAATGATCTGCGAGCGCGGAATGCGCCACCGCGTACAGATGTCCTCCAGCAGCACCAGCAGGCTCTCGATCTGCGCTTCGGGGAACGGGCTGTGGCCATCGTTGTCCAGCTCGATGCCGATCGAGGCGGAGTTGATGTCGGTAATGGTGCCCCAGCGGCCGGCGCCGCCATGCCAGGCGCGCCGCGTATCGCTCACCAGCTGGAAGCGCTCGCCGTCGCGGCCGATGAGATAGTGGGCGCTGACGCGGCCTCCGCGATTGCGGGAGCGCAGCGTGTCCAAGCTTTGCTGCACAGACGCCTGGTCGGTGAAATGGATCACGACCAGGACCGGGCGGCGTTCGTCCTGGTTGGACGATGGCATCCACTCGGCCAAGGGGTTGCGCGGCGGTACATGGGTGCAGGCGGCCAGCATCACCAGCGGCAGCAGCGCCACCCAAGGCAGAACCAGGCGCACGCGATGGAGACGCGACAGTCGAAAGGGCATGGGGGCTCCTTGCGAAGGGGTATCGATCGATGGAAGGCGAACGGGCCAGCCCGGCGCGCCGATCGCCTGCCGGTCAGCGGCCATGGGCTGGTCCACAGTCCGCCACCCGCAGGAAATCCAGGTCCGCGTAGTCGTAGCTGAAATCCGCCGCCGGATCCACGTGGGAAAGGCGCAGGTGCACGCGATCGGCCTCATCGGTGTTGAACGCGAGCCACGGTTCGGCATCCACACTCGGATCATCCCAATCCACAAGCCAGCGATCGTCCAGTTGCATGACGCGCCCGTCCAGTCGCGGGGATTTACGCGCCCGGAAGCGCAAGGCGCCGCGGTCCGGGCACAGTTCAACTTCGCCAAACCAGGGGTCCCGCCAAATGCCGTGGTACCCATCCAGTGCGCCTGCAGGTGCGGGGCGTCGCGCCAACGTAGCAGGCCCGCGCGCCTGGGACGCAGGTCTTGAGCGACGATCCTGATCCAGCAGGTCGGCGTAATGCGATGCACCAGGCGCGGTGCCAGCGGCGCGTACGAACCGCTTGAGCAATGCCTGCTCCAGCACCGTGCGCGCATCGTCCGCTTCGCCGTTGATCAGGATGACGAAGCCCCGGCCCTGGTCGGGCAGCAGCACCAGCGAGGCATACATCCCCATCAGTGTGCCCGTGTGTGCCACTTTCCAGTGGCCCTCTACGTCAGAGACGCGCCATCCATAGCCGTAGCCATACATCCGGGTGCCATCCCAGTCGCGCATGCGAGCGGAGATGGGCATGGGTGTATGCAGCGTCCACAGTGCGCGACGTTGGGTCTCCGACAGCCATGGCCGAGCCGGCTCCGGTTCCTGCAGCCACGCGCGGACCCACTTCAGCATGTCATCCAGGCTGCAGCGCACGCCCCCTGCGGCCATCGATGGCGAGTCAGGCACCAGTGCGCCATCGGCGCGCACTACAACGTTGCGTGCGCCGTCGCGCATATGCGGCTGGGCCACGTTGCCCACCGCATCCCGCGACCAACCGCCCACCTGGCAACGGTCCATGCCCAAGGGTCGGAAGATCTGCTCACGCACGAGTTGGGCGTACGGTTTTCCGCCGGCCGCGGCGGCCACTTCCCCGGCCACCACATAGAGCAGGTTGTCGTAGGCGTAGCGCTCCCGAAAGCCGTGCACCGGCTTGAGGTGGGCCAAGCCCGCGACAATGTCCTCGCGGGTGAATGCATTGGGTTCGGGCCAGAGCATCAGATCGCCCGCGCCTGCGCCCAGTCCGCTGTTGTGGATCAGCAGGTCGCGCACCTGCATGTGCGTCGTCACCCACGGATCGTGCATGCGGAAGTGCGGCAGGTGCTTGATGACCGGGTCGTGCCAGTCCAGCTTGCCCGCATCCACCAGCCGTGCCAGCACCGCCGTGGTCATGGCCTTGGTGAGTGAGGCGATCTTGAACACCGTGTCCGCATTGACCGGCTGGCCCGAGCCTGCTGCCAGTTCGCCGCGCGTGCCGCGGTAGCTCACCTCGCCGTCCGCCACCACGCCCACGGCTACGCCGGGCAGCGCGTAGCGGCGCACCACGTCATCGACCACGCGATCGATTTCCGCCACTTCGCGGGGCGTCAGTGCTTGCGGGACCGCGCCACTCGCTTCGCCGGCGATTCCCATCACCGCCGGCACCGACATCGCCAGCCATGCCGCTGCGCTCCGCGCCCACTTCATTCGCGGCATCCCAGCCCACTCGTCCGTTGCCACTGCATTGCGTCGCGTCTCCCGCCGCTATCGCATGCGGGCTGCTTCACGTTGTGGAAGGCAACCCGCGGCGACAGCGCTTGATGGATCAGAGGAACTTGTACTCCAGCATGAGCGTGTACGCGCGCCCGCGCGGGTCGGCGATGCGCGGCTCCCAACCGGCGCCCGCCGCATAGTCGTTCTGATGCGCGGTGAACGGCGGATCCTGATCCAGCAGGTTCTTCACCCCGAACGTGGCCGTCATGTTGTCGATGCCGCTCCAGCTGACGCTGTAGTTGTAGGTGGTGTAGCTGTCCACCTCCGGGTTCCAGGCCGGCGGAACATAGGTGCCGTTGCGCACGCTGACGGGCAGTTCGTCGTTGTAGCCGTCGCGATAGACCTGGGTCAGGCTGTGCGACCAGTCGCCACGCTGCCAGGCGAAGGACAGCGTGTGCTTCCACTTGATCGGCAGGTTGTAGTAGCGCACGTAATCGCCGACCAGGTTGTCGGTGTACGGCAGCGTCTCCAACCCCTTGGTCTTGAACGTGTCGATGTAACTGCCGTTGAGGTTGATGCGCCAGTTGCCCCCGGCCAGTTCACCCATCAGGTTGCCGTCCAGCTCGATGCCCCGCATCAGGCTGCCACCGGAGTTGATGTAGCGGCGGTCAATGGCAATAACCTGGCCGCTGGCGTCGCGGATCCAGTTGGCCGAGAACGCGTCGTAGTACTGGATCAGGATGTCGCGTGGCGCGGAGCGGATGGTGTTCTCGCGTTCGATCTCCCACCAGTCCAGGCTGAGGTTGAACGATTCCGTGGGCGCGATCACCACGCCGAAACTCTTCTGCGTGGACTCCTCTGGCTCCAGGTCGGACTTGCCACCAAACCACTCGTCCGGCCGGATTGCGGAGCAGCCCGGAATGGTGGCATTGGCCATGCCGCCAGGGCAGGTGGCTGGATCGGCCAGGTCCAGGCCGGTGTACTGGGTTTCGGTCACGCCATTGAACAGCTGGTTGAACGAAGGCACCTTGAAGCCGGTGCTGTAGGCGCCGCGGAACGCCAGCGCATCGATCGGCTGGTACTTGAAAGAGACCTTGGGATTGGTGGTGCTGCCAAAACCGTCATAGCGGTCGTAGCGGCCGGCAAGGGTAACGTCCAGGCTGTCGAACACCGGCAGGTACACCTCGGCGAACAGGGCCTTCACGTCACGGCTGACGTCGTCGAGGATGTTGGAGTCGTCGAACGGCGCATTGAAGATCGGCCGCTTGGTCACGCGCGAGTCGCCGTCGAACTTGAATTCCTCGCGGCGCAGATCCACGCCGGCCGCCCCCAGCACCTCACCGCCGGGCAGCGAGAAGCCGACGCTGCCCGAGAGGGTTGCATCGATCTGGGTCATGATCGACTCGCCGCCGTACAGCATCACGCCGGTGGCGGAGGCTGCCTGCAGCGCCGCCATCGCTTCCGGCGTCTGGCTCTGCCCGGGCATCAAGAACGGGTTCAAGAGGCCGCTGCCCAGGATCTGCCGGAGCGCATCGGTGTAGTGGTAGCCGCCGCCCAGCGTCGATTCGGACTTGCTGGAGGCGCGTGAGGCGCCCACGTTGTAATCCCACTTGCCAAGCGTGCCCTCGAACGCCGCCAGCAGGCGGTAGGAGCGCGTGTTGGTCTCGATCTGGCGCGGTCCGCAGGCGATGCAGCGCCAACGGTAGGCGATGGGGGCGCCGTAGTTGAGGTTGGCCGTGCCGAAATACGACGCCAGCGCGTTGTAGATCATGTTGTAGGCCGCGCCGGTACTCGGGTACCAGGTGACCGGGCCAAGCGACGTGGCCGCCGTCGAGGTGCTCGACGAGATCTGGTTGGGCTCGAACGTCTTCTTGACGTCAACGTCCGAGCCCATCAGCTCGACGTAAGCCTGGTGGTTGTCGCTGAGCTTGAAAGTGGCGCGGCCGATGAAATCCACGCTTTCCTGCGGCTGCTGGATGATCGCCGCCGCCGGATAATCCCAGGCGCACGCATAGCGCGAGGCCGGCACGTTCCACATCCGGTAGGCATAGGGGCCCATCATGTCGCCACCGCTCTCGCAGCCGGCCGCGCCGGGCAGGTTGAGGATGTTGATGGCGGTCTGGCGCGAGCCATCGAGGGGGTCGATCTGGCCACCGCGGATCAGGGTATTGAGGCCCGTGCCGCTGGTGCCCAGGCTGAAGACGGTCGCGAACGGCGTGCCGCGCGTATCAGGCGACAGGCCCCGATCGGCCTGGAAGCTGTTGGAGAAGTCGCGATCGGTGCCGCGCAGGACCTCGTTCTTCTTGAAGCTGACCGTGCCGAACACGTTCCAGCGGTCGGTGTCGATGTCGCCCATGCCGCCGAGCAGGTTGGCGCGGTAGATGTTGCCGCCGCCGGCTTCGGTCACATCCGCGAAGACCGAGGCCTCGACGCCGGTGTAGTCGGTACGGGTGATGAAGTTGATGACGCCACCAATGGCGTCGGTACCATACACCGCCGACGCGCCGTCACGCAGCACCTCCACGCGTGCAAGCGCCGCGAACGGGATCGAGTTCAGGTCCACCGCGCGGCCCTTGAGCCCATGGGTCGCCACCCGGCGGCCGTTGAGCAGCACCAGCGTGGCATCGGCACCCTGGCCGCGCAGGTTGGCGCCGGATACGCCGTTGTTGCCGCGCTGTTCCTCGTTGACGATGCCGGCATTGCTGGCCAGGTTGTCGGACGAATTGCCGGCGATGTTGAGGTGCATCAGCAACTGCTCGGCCGACGTGATGCCCAACGCGTCGATCTGTTCCTTCTGGATCGTGGTGATCGGCAACTGGGCCTCGACGTCGGTGCGTTTGATGCGCGAGCCCGTCACGGTCACCTTGTCCAGGTCCTTGGCCTGACCTTCCGCGACCGCACCCGATTGCCCCTGGGCAAGCGCGGCAGTGGGCATGCACAGCGATGCCAGCAGTGCCACGGCGAGGCGGTGGCGTCTTGGAAGCGGGGCGTGGAAGGACATCGGACTCTCTCCTGGACGGATGGTGGGACACGTTGATGCTTGGTCGATCGCCGCGTCCGTGCGGTCGCCCGCTCCCGGGCCTGCCGGGAATGGCCATGCGCATTCGCTTCAGTGGTGACTCATGGGCGTTGGAAGCCCAATCCAGGCGAAAGCCGCTCGCGGGACGCCAATGGCGTCGATGCGCTCGCGTTCCTCTTGTGCCCTGACCATCCGGTTGCCTCAGTCAGCAGCAATCCGCGGGCCGCGAAGGGCGCCGCGATGAACCACTGACTGACGGACTCCCCACTCGGACCGATTCAGGCGCACGAAAGGCTCCCCTGCACGCAGCCACTCCCCAGTTGCGTGTCACACTTCCGTCATGCGTACCTGGCCGATTTAGCACAGGCAGGGTAGGGGGTCAAATTTTTATTCCGGTGGCTGGCCCGCGTCGGAATGAGATATTCAAGGCGCGTGCGTCGCGTTATGCGACAAGGTGTTGACCGCAGTCATGCGGGAATCCTTCAGCGTGCAGCAGCCCACTTTCGAGTGTCGCGAGGGAACGTCATTCCTCCGGTACGCCGGCGGCGCTCTCCACCTCGGCCCGTGGCAACGGTCGCGCCACCACGCTGGTGGCGGTCAGGTCCGCCGTCACGTTGCCCACCGTGGCGAATACGTCCGGAATGTTGTCCAGCGCCAACAACAGCCCAAGCGGCTCCACGGGAAGCCCCATCGCCTGCGTGACCGGCATGTTGGTCGCCATGAAGCTGACCTGGCCCGGCAAGCCCACCGAGCCCATGCTGATCACCACCGCCAACGCCGCGCCGGCTGCCAGCTGCGCCGCGCTGAGGTCCACGCCGTAAGCCCATGCAATGAACGCGGCCACGCCGACGTACTGGATGGGACTGGTGATGCGGAACAGCGACACTGCCATCGGCAGCACCAACGAGACCACGCCGAGGGGGTGGCCCAGGCGCGTGCGGGCGCTTTCGATCATGGCCGGCAACGAGGCCAGCGACGATTGCGTGCTGGCGGCAATGGTCTGCGCGGGCAGGATGGCCGCGGCGAAGCGGCGGGCCTGCTCACCTCCAAAGATCACCGCCACCGGATACAGCATCAGCGTGGCGACGATGTACAGCGCACTTTGCAGCAAAATGTAATAGCCGAACGCGCCGATCATGCCGCTGCCCACGCGTGCGCACACCGCCAGCACAAGGGCAAACACGCCCAGAGGCGCAGCCCACAGCACCCAGCGCACGATCACGATCATCACGTCGGCCACGGTCTGTACCACGTCCAGCAGGCGCTCACGCCGGCCGCTTTCGATCCGGGTCAGTGCGAACCCGAAGAACAGGGCGAATACCACCAGCGGCAGCATCGCGCTCTGCGCGGCGGCGGCCAACGCATTGCTTGGGATCACCGCCGCGAACCAGTCGCCGAGGCTGGCGGGCACGCTCAATTGGGTCGTGGTGTCGGTCGCCGCGCGCAGGGATTCAGCCAGCCCGGGGCGGCGGGGAAGCAGCGACAGCAACAATGGCGCCGCGATGGCGGCGAAGGCTGCGCCAGCGCTCAGCAACACCACGAACGTCGCCATGGCCCGACGTGCGGTGCGCCCCGAAGCCGCGGCATCGCTTGCGGTGTTGACACCGGTCACGACGAGGGCCGCGACCAGGGGCACCACCGTCATCTGCAGTGCATTGAGCCAGAGCCGCCCGATGGGCTGCACAAGGTCGGCCGCCCGTGCTGCGAACGCAGGGTTCCCCCACGCCATCAGCAGGCCGATCACAGCACCAAGGAGGAGTCCAAGTAGTACGCGGGCAGTGGTCGACACAATGACTCCTGTTGGGTGTGGCGCGTGGCTGTCGTGGGGAGCGGGGTGGTGCGGTGTTCGTTGGTGAGGTCAGCGGTTGGCGTTGGGGGAGGGCAGGCCCCATGACCGCCACAGTCGCTCATGCTCGGCCCGCGGCAGCAACACGAACACCGGGGCCGCCTGCGGTCGCAGCCACCCCAGCACATGCTCCATGACCGGCTCGGCCATGGCCGTACACCCGGCCGTGGTAACGCCGGGCGCCTGCCACAGGTGGGCGAAGATGCAGCTGCCGGCCCCGGCCTGGTTGTCGGGGTTGTGCTGGATGACGAATCCCAGCCGGTAACGTGCGTCGCCATTGGCGTGCACGTCACGGCGCATGGGTTCAGTGGAACCGGCCACCGCGGCGGCACCGACGGCGTTGGCGTCGACGATGCGGTTGTACAGGGGCGAGCCACTTACATCGATGCAGTAATCCGAGGCCTGCATGGGCTGGTAGGGCCACGCGGTAGCAGCCTGAGCGGCATAACCGAACGCCGTGCCGACACGGAATACGCCGGCAGGCGCGCGGCCATCGCCTTCCTGCTTCCGGGGCCCCGGGCCCGTGGAGGGGTGCAGCCCGATGCCCCAGGCGCTGCCGGCACGCCCGACGGTGATGGGGCTGGGCATGCCCACCGGTCGCCACGCGGCGGTGCTTGTGTCGCGTTCATAACGACGCAACTCGCCGTCGGTGGCATCCCACGTGGCGGTGGTGACCAGCACCAACTGGCGTGCATTGCCCCACGCACTGTCCGGGGCGCGGGTTGT